>NZ_JBJKEX010000100.1:0-9444 GCF_045505405.1 Hansschlegelia beijingensis
GTCGCCACCGACGAGACCCTCCGCCATGCAGCGGCGGACCACCGTCTCGAACAGCTTGCGCAGCAGGTCGCTGTCGCGGAAGCGGCCGTGGCGGTTCTTCGAGAAGAGCAGCGCGTTGTGGCCGATGACGCGGTCCGACCACTCCGCGGACGGCATGACGATCAGCTCGACGGCCACGCCGAGCGCGAGCAGGATGGGGGCGGCCCACAGCGCGAGGGCGCCGGGCCCTGACGTCGCCGCGGGACGCATCAGCCGCCGAAGGAACGCGGCCGCCCCTATGGCGAGCGCGATCGTCACCACGAACTTGAACACGTAGCGCACCGAGGCCAGCGCGGTCACGACGTCGGCGCGCGGCCCGATGGTCAGCGCGAAAGCCGCCGCGGCGCACAGCGTCCCGACCGCCACGGCCGTCCAGAACACGGGCGTCAGCCGCCGCGGCTTGTTGGCTGCGGCGTCCGCGGTCAGAGCGCCGATCAGCGCCTCGGTCCTCATTCCCTGAAACTCCGATAGGCCGCCGACAGGGCGGCCAGTCCACGATGCAGCGCGACCCGCACTGCTCCCTCGCTCATATGGAGGCGCTCCGCGGTTCCGCGGATATCGTCGCCATCGATGGTGATCGACTTGACCACCTCATGCTGGCGCCCCTTGAGCACGTCGATCAGCCGCTCGGCTTCGCGCGAGGAAAGCTCGCCCTCGGGCTCCGGCGCCGGCAGCGTCTCCAGGAAGTCCTCGATCGGCACGTTGATGCGACGACCGCGGCGCCGCATGGCGTCGATCACCTTGTTGCGCGCGATCGCCGCGACCCAGGGACCGACAGGCTGCCGTGAATCCCAGGAGCCGCGCTTGAGATGGATCGCCAGCAAGGTCTCCTGAACCACGTCCTCGACATCCGCTGCGTCCAATCCCAGCGACGCGCCGCGTCTGCGGACCACCGCCCGGAGAAACGGCGTCAGCGCCTCGAGAAGCCGCCTGTAGGAGGCCGCGTCTCCGGCGTGCGCCGCCTTCATCCAGGAAGCCCAGTCCCGTTCTTGATGGCGCACCGGGGATCCTTGTTGAGCGATACGCGGAGAGAGCCGGCGGCGTTACGCGGAGGCCGTCATGTCCGCGTCACGCTGCGCGGTTGATTGTCCTGCCCCGTTCGGCCTTTATCGCCGGCGACTAGGCTCGCCAAGCGAAGGAGTTTTGAGGAATGACGGATTATCCGGTGTACGCCAAGATCGACGGTCCCATCGTGATGATCGGCTTCGGCTCCATCGGGCGCGGCGTGCTGCCGCTGATCGACCGTCACTTCGAGTATGACAAGAGCCGTATCGTCGCGATCGATCCGAGCGACCTCAACAAGCACGTTCTGGACGAGTACGGCGTGCCCTTCATTCAGAAGGCCGTCACCCGTGAGAACTACCGCGAGCTGCTCACCCCTCTGCTGACCAATGGCGGCGGCCAGGGCTTCTGCGTGAACCTGTCGGTCGACACCGGTTCGGTCGACCTCATGGAGCTCTGCCGGGAGCTGGGCTGCCTCTACATCGACACCGTCAACGAGCCGTGGCTCGGCTTCTACTTCGACAAGAGCAAGGGCCCGAGCGAGCGCTCCAACTACGCCCTGCGCCAGATGACCCTGGACGCGCGCCGCCGCAACCCCGGCGGCACCACGGCGGTCTCGACCTGCGGCGCGAACCCCGGAATGGTCTCGTTCTTCGTCAAGCAGGCGGCGCTCAACATCGCCTCCGACATGAAGCTCAACGTGCCGGAGCCGACCTCGCGCGAGGAATGGGCCGCGCTGATGCGCCACATCGGCGTCAAGGGCGTGCACATCGCCGAGCGCGACACGCAGCGCGGCAAGAAGCCCAAGGAGCCCAACGTCTTCCTGAACACCTGGTCGGTCGAGGGCTTCATCTCGGAAGGCCTGCAGCCGGCCGAGCTGGGCTGGGGCACCCACGAGAAGTGGGCGCCGGCGAACGCCGAACGGCATCCGGACCCGAACGCGCCGGCGATCTACCTGATGCAGCCAGGCGCCGCGACCCTGGTGCGCACCTGGTGCCCGACGCCCGGGCCGCAATACGGCTTCCTGGTCACCCACAACGAGTCGATCTCGATCGCCGACTACTTCACCGTCTGGGAGGACGGCAAGCCGGTCTACCGGCCGACCTGCCACTACGCCTATCACCCCGCCGACGACGCGGTGCTGTCGTGGCACGAGCTGTTCGGCGCGGAGGGCAAGGTGCAGGACAGGCTGCACGTGCTCGACGAGGATGAGCTGGTCGACGGCGTCGACGAGCTCGGCGTCCTGCTCTACGGCCACGGCAAGGGCGCCTACTGGTTCGGTTCGCAGCTCTCGCTGGAGGAGACCCGCACGCTCGCGCCCTACCAGAACGCCACCGGCCTGCAGGTGACCTCCTCGGTCCTCGCCGGCATGGTCTGGGCGCTGGAGAACCCGAACGAGGGCATCGTCGAGACCGACGAGATGGACTTCAAGCGCTGCCTCGAGATCCAGCGCCCCTATCTCGGGCCGGTGAAGGGCTACTACACGGACTGGACTCCGCTCGCGAACCGCCCCGGCCTGTTCCCGGAGAACATCGACGAGAGCGATCCCTGGCAGTTCCGGAACTTCTTCGTCAGGTGACTGAAGCCAGTCCGCGCCGTTAATCCCGGCCCCGGACCCAGGAAAAAGGCGGATGCGGCCGTTCGGCCGCCCGCCAGTTCGGATCGCGCAGATGACGATCATCGAGCTGATCAGGGCGCTCGCTGAGGACAGCCCGGTCGCGATCTGCCTGACGGACGCCCAGCCCGCGGCGCCCGGGCCGCTGATCCTCTATGCGAACCCTGCATTCGCGCTGCTGACGGGCCGGCCGCTCGCGGAGGTGATCGGCGTCAGCCCCCGGTTCATGCAGGGCCGTGAGACCCGCCGCCCCACGCTGGATCTTTTCGCGAAGGCGCTCGCCGAGAAGCAGCGCTTCCACGGGCAGATCACGAATTACCGCGGAGACGGCGCCAAGTATCTGGTGGAGATCGACTGCCGGCCGCTGCTCGGGCCGGACGGCGAGCCTACCCATTTCCTCGCCTTCGAGCGGGAGGTCGCGCGCCGTCGCGGGAGGCCCGGAAGCGGCGTCGCCGGCCGCTTCGAGCCGGTGTCGGTGCCCGACAGCGATCTGCCTGCAGCCCTCAGGAGCATGGCGGCCTTCGCCAGCCTGCCCCCCGCGGCCGAACATCCGCCGGCCTGATCGGGCGCTGGGCGCTGGGCGCTGGCGAAATTAACGCTTTTTTAGGGGCCGCCCGCCGGGTTCCGGCGCGTCCTGCGGGCGATTTCGGCCGCATTTAACGAACAATCAACGCAGGTTCTTCAGGCTGCAGCGGTCCATCCACCGAGGCCGCAATGAAGCAGCTGTTCCACAACGATCTGCAGGCGAAGTTTGCGGCCATCGAGACCTCGCAGGCGATCATCGAGTTCACGCCCGACGGCGAGATCGTCACCGCGAACCGGAATTTTCTCGACGTCGTCGGTTACGAGCTGGAGGAGATCCGGGGCAAGCACCACAGGATCTTCGTCCCCGAAGAAGACGCCCGCAGCCCGGGCTATGCGGCGTTCTGGGAGGCTCTGAGAAGCGGCCAACACCGCTCCGCGGAGTACCGCCGCATCGCGAAGGACGGCCGCTCGGTCTGGCTGCAGGCGTCCTACAACCCGGTGCTGCGCCACGGCCGGCCCGTGAGGATCATGAAGCTCGCCGTGGACGTCACGGCGCAGAAGCTCAAGGCGGCCGACGACGACGCGCAGATCAAGGCGATCTATCGCTCGCAGGGCGTCATCGAGTTCACCCTGGACGGGGTCGTGCTCGACGCCAACGCCAACTTCCTCGCGGTGCTCGGCTACACGATCGAGGAGATCCGTGGACGGCATCACAGCATGTTCGTCGAGCCGGCTCATGCCCAGAGCCCCGAGTACCGCGCCTTCTGGGAAGCCCTCCGTGGCGGCGAGTACAGATCGGCCGAGTTCCGGCGGGTCGGCGCCGGCGGCAGGGAGATCTGGATCCAGGCCTCCTACAACCCCGTGTTCTCGCCGGACGGCGTTCCGTTCAAGGTGGTCAAGTTCGCGACCGACGTCACCGCTCAGGTTCAGGACCGCAGCCGCAGGTCCGGCCTTCAGGTGACGATCGACCGGGACCTCCGCGAGATCAGCGACGCGATCTCGGACGTCGCCGCCCAGACCGACGGGGCCGCCGACGCCTCCAAGGACGTCTCGGCCAACGTGACCGCCGTGTCGCACGGCGTCGGCGAACTCGGCGCGTCCATCGGGGAGATCAGCCAGCAGCTCGGACGGGCGCTGAACATCTCGGATCATGCGGTCCGGCAGGCGAAGGAGACCAACGAGGTGGTGTCAGGCCTCGCCGCCTCCGCGGATCGGATCGGGCAGATCGTCGACCTGATCGGGAACATTGCGGGCCAGACCAACCTGCTCGCGCTGAACGCCACCATCGAGGCGGCCCGGGCCGGGGAAGCCGGCCGGGGCTTCGCGGTCGTGGCGTCCGAGGTCAAGAACCTCGCGTGCCAGACCCGCAAGGCGACGGAGGAGATCGAGGCCCAGATCGCGCGCAGCCAGGCCGCGACCATGAACGCCGTCGAGGCCATCGAGGCGATCGCGGCGACCATCACGTCGATCAACGAGATCTCCGGCGCGATCGCGGCCGCGGTCGAGGAGCAGAACGCGGTCGCCGCCACCATGTCGACCAACATGCAGACCGCGGCGGCCGGCGTCGCGGCCATATCGGCCAGCATGGACGGCATCGCGAAGTCGACCGGATCGATCAGCGCTTCGGCCCACAAGGTGCGCCAGTCGTCGCTCGCGATCGCAAGCTGAGCCTGTCCCTGCCGGACCGCCGCCTCGCCGCGTGGGACTAGTCGGCCGGCAGCGCCACGACGCCGGCGGCGCCGTCCTCCGTGCCGAAGGCGAGGCGCGCCCCGGCGCGGTCCCAGGCCAGGGCCGTGACCGGACCGCCCTCTCCCGGATTGCGCCCGAGGATCTCCGCCCCGTCGGAGATCCGAACCATCAGCACGCAGCCGTCCTCATAGCCGAGCGCCACCACCGCGGCGCGCGGATGGCAGGCGACGCGCGACACCCGCGCCGGCCGGACGCCGAGTTCCTTGGGGGATTTGCCCATCGGGCCGTCCTTGGCCTGGAACGGCCACAGGATCGCGGCGTCGGCGCCCGCGGTGGCGAGCGTCTTGCCGTCATTCGTCCAGTCCACCGAGCGCACCTTGCCCGGATAGCCCGACATCCGCATGTGCGCGCCGTCGGCCATCCGCCAGCCGTGGAGCGCGTTCTCCTGCATGGTCGTGACCACGAACCGTCCGTCGGGCGAGAAGGTCACGTCGATATGCGACCCCTTCCAGGCGAGCTCCTTCGGGGCCGCGTCCACGCGCGGAAACCATAGCGAGACGCCGCCATAGCGCGCGGCGGCGACCTGATAGCCCTTGGGCGCGAAGGCGAGCCCGCGGACCGCCGACGGCGCCTCGGTCGACCTGACCTCGCCCTTGCCGTCGCGCGCGAAGACGCGCTTTCCGGACGACCACGCGACCGCGCCGTCCGCCCCGAGGGCGACTGCGTCGATCCAGCCGCCGCCGACCTCTCCGAGCGTCTCGGGGGCGCCGACGCCCCTGAACCGCAGCACCCTGCCGTCGTCGCCGCCGGTGACGAGCTCGCTTCCGGCCGCGGCCGCCACGAGCACGCCCCCCTCATGAGCCGCGATCCGGGTCTCGCCGCCCTCCCCCACGAACAGCACCGCGCCGTCGCCGAGCGCGAAGGCCGCCGCCTCGCCCAGAAAGGCCGCGGCGATCACATAGGCCCCGGCCTCCACGGGCCGGGTGCGGTCCACCAGCGACGGGTAGCCGGCGTCAGAGGGCATGGACATGAAGGGTCAGTTCCGGAGATGGCGTTTCGGCGGATCGGCGGGTTCGCGCGAGCTTCAGGCCGCGCAGGCCTCGAAACCCTGCCTGAGCTTGGCCTCGTCGAGCTCCTTGCCGATGAACACGATCTTCGAGCGACGCTTCTCGTCCGGCCTCCACTCGCGCTGCAGGTCGCCGTCGAGGATCATGTGCACGCCCTGGAAGACGAACCGGCGGGGCTCGCCCGCAAACGCCAGGATGCCCTTCCAGCGAAGGAAGTTCTGGCCCTCGGTCTGAGCGAGATTGTTGACCCAGGGCATGAACTTGTTGGCGTCGACGTCGCCCGGGATCTCGAACGCGACCGACTGCATGGTCTCGTCGTGATAGTGCTTGAGGCCGCCATGGCTGTGCTCGCCATGGCCGTGGTCGTGATGCTTGTGACCATGATCCTCGCCCGCGGCGTGGTCATGTCCGCAGCCGCAGTCCGGCCCATGCTCATGGTGGTGATGATGGTCGTGGCCATGACCGTGGTGGTGGTCATGGTCATGGTCGTGCTCGTCGGCCTCCAGGAAGGCCGGCTCGATGCTGAGGATGCGGTCGAGGTCGAAGGCGCCCTTGTCGAGCACCGCGTCGAGCGGCACGTCGCATTTCGTGGTGCGGATCACCCGCGCGTAGGGGTTGATGCCGCGGATCCGGCCCTCGACCTCATCGAGCTCGTCCCTGGAGACGAGGTCGGTCTTGTTGAGCAGGATCACGTCAGCGAACGCGATCTGGTTCTTGGCCTCGGGCGCGTCCTTGAGACGCTCGGTCAGCCACTTTGCGTCCGCGACGGTGACGACCGCGTCGAGCCGGGCCTTCCGGCCGACCTCCTCGTCGATGAAGAAGGTTTGCGCCACCGGCGCCGGGTCCGCCAGGCCAGTGGTCTCGACGATGATCGCGTCGAACTTGCCCTTGCGCTTCATCAGGCCTTCGAGGATCCGGATCAGGTCGCCGCGCACGGTGCAGCAGACGCAGCCGTTGTTCATCTCGAAGACTTCCTCATCGGCTCCGACGACGAGGTCGTTGTCGATGCCGATCTCGCCGAACTCGTTGACGATGACGGCGTATTTCTTTCCGTGAGGTTCGGAGAGGATGCGGTTGAGCAGCGTGGTCTTGCCGGCGCCGAGATAGCCGGTGAGCACGGTGACGGGCGTCTTGTCGGACGAGGCGTCGGCAGCCATGGGGTCTCCAGCGGAAAGGGCCGCCACGCCGGGCGGCCGCGGAACAGCGGCGCCTGATATAGCGACGGGGGGGCGGGACGTCATCCCGCGCCGCGGAGCAATGCCGCCGGTCGAACGGCGCGTCGGCGCAGGGGGGTGATGAAGAAGGGCCGCTTGGGGCCGGGGCCCGTGGTACCGCCACCCCGGCTTGAACGGGGGACCTCCAGATCCACAATCTGGCGCTCTAACCAACTGAGCTATGGCGGCCTGACGGGGGCCGGTCAGGGCGCGCGGAACCTAGGTGAAAGCTCCGCGGCGGGCAAGCGTGTTCGACCTGCCCAAGACGCAAAAACGCCCGGACGAGGTGCTCGCCCGGGGTTTTCAGGGTGCGACGGCCGGCGGAGCCGGCCGCGCCGAAAGGTCAGATCTGGGTCTGCCGCAGGCTGCGGGAGGCGAGATCACGGAACGGCTTCGCGCTTTCGGCGGTCGCCTTCTGGGCGAGCGAGGAAAGCTCCCTGAGCTGCCCCGTCATCACGTCGAACTGCTGGCGCGTATAGGACGCCTGAAGCTCGACCGCCTGGCTTACCGACTTGGCGCCGAGCAGAGCCTGCAGGAAATCGAAATGCGCGTTGACGTTGGAGCGCGTCGCCTCGACCGACTTCCGGCCGAGCTCCTTGTAGCTCTTGGAGGTCGTCGCGTAGGCGTCCTCAAGGGCGTCGGACGTCTCCTCGGCCACGGACTTCAGGCGCGCATAGCCGTCCTTCGCCTGACGCAGGGTTTTGTCGGCGAGTTCCCGAACGGCCGCCGGGGCCGCCTCGCTGGCCTCGCGCGCCGCCGCCGCGGCGTCGTCCACCATCTCTTCAGCCTTGGACGCGGTCTTCTGGGTGGTAGCCATCTGTCTTCCTCACTAGGTGCGGCGGACAGGTGAAAAGGTCAGAAGGCCGCGCTCCGCCGGGCTGCGCGATCGCCTTCATAAGCAGTAGTCGCGACGATACGCCCGCTGCCGCGACACTCTCTGGTGCGCTGCACACCTAATGCTGCACTGCAAAATAAGCAAGCGCTTGGGGCTATCTATCTCAGGCTTTTGTGTCGCCCGAGCGACCGGCGGTCCCGCCAAGCTGCTGCACCTGCCGGGCAAGAGTCTCGAGCTGACTCTTGGCGAACTCCGTCTGGATGCGGAGCAGTTCCTCAACCGAGCCCGCGCGGAGCAGTTTCTGCGCGTAGTCGAAACTCGCCGCCATGTTCTGCTCCGCGAAGGAGACCGCGTCCCCGGCGACGTCGCGGAATCTCCCCTGCGCGCTTTCGGCTTGAGTCTCGAGCGACGTGGCAGCCTTCAGGGTGGCGTCCAGGAAGCCCGAGAACGCCTTGCGCGCCTGGTCGACGCTCTGCTCCGCGAAATCGCGCAGTTCGTTGGGAATCTGGTAGTTTTCCGACGTCCCTTTGGGGGTGTCCGTCATGGCGGCAAGGCTCCTGCGGGCCGAAGTTAACCCTGACGGCGGATCATGGCGGATCACTCGGGGCGCCGCCATAGACGGCCTCTCCAGCGGCCGGTATTTAACAGTTCATTAACGCAGCGCCGCTGCGGATCCCTCAGCCTGAGGACGATATGGGCCTGGACGCGCCCCTCAACGCTTTCGACGCGGAACGCACGCTTGCCGACGAGAGCGCGCCGGCTGCGTTCGTGGTCGGCGGCAGAGGCGAAATCGTCTGGGCGAACCCGGCGGCCGAGGTTCTCAGGGCGCAGGGCGCGTTCGGCGGCGCCGCCAGGGCCGTGCTGGAGCGGATCGGGGCTTCGACCACGAGCGGACTGGTGCGGATCCGCACGGAAGGGCCCGGCCGGCCCGCGATGACGTTCAGGGGGTCGCGCGTCGTCGTCGGCGACGGGCACGGCGTGCTGCTGCAAAGCGTCGAGCGATCAGCCGGCGGCGGCGCGGAAGCGCAGGCGGAACAGGCCGAGCCATCGCCGGACGTCGGCCCGGCGCTCGAAGAGCTTCCGCCCGCGCAGCCCGACGAGCCTCTTCGCAGCGAGGAAGTCCCCGCCCCGGAGCCTGTGGCCCAGGAACACATTGCGCAGGAACACGTGGCGCAGGAACACGTGGCCGAAGAGCCCGCCGCCGAAGATGACGGCGGCGAGAAAGACGGCGGCGAGGAGCCCGCAGCCGCGCCGAGCGCAGCGCCGGACTGGTCCGACCTGCGTTTCGTGTTCGAGATCGACGCCGGCGGCAGGATCGCCTTTCTTTCTCCCGACCTCGGCGAAGTGGTGGGATCGAGCGCGGCCTCGGCCCTCGGCCGCCCATGGGACGAGGTCTGCGCCGAGCTCGAGCTCGACCCCGCCGGCGAGGTGGCCGAGCGGCTGCAGACCCGCGCGCCG
>NZ_JBJKEX010000101.1:0-9439 GCF_045505405.1 Hansschlegelia beijingensis
GCCGCGTGAGCCGGGCCCCCTACTCGCGCGCGCGCGCCGTGCGCCAGCGCTCCCCGTCCCAGGCGCGAACCTCGATGAGCACCTCACCGGACGGCTCGACCGTCAGCCGGTGATAGGCGTTCGGCTCGCCCCTGAGCCGCGTCGACGTCGCCGTCGAGGCCTGCACGATCAGCATGCGCGTGTCGTCCTCGGCTTCGACGGCATGGGTGTGGACGTAGTCGCGATGCAGGTGGCCGGAGAGGACGAGCCCGATCCGCAGCTTCTGGAAGCAGGCCAGCGCCCTCTCCGCCCTGCCCACGATGGCGAGCTCGGGCTCGGTCTCCGGCGGATGAAGCGGATGATGAGCGACGACGATCCGGAACAGGTTCGGCGGCAGCTCCTGGACGCGCCTCCTGAATTTCCTGAGTTGCCCGACGCCGTAGCGACCTTTCGACCAGTCGAGTCCGAAGGTGAACCGGCGCGCCGTGTTGAGCCCGACGACGGCGACCGTGTCGTCGCGCCAGATCGGCTCGACGTCGCGCGAAACGAAGCGCCGCCACCGCCGGTAGGGGTCCAGGAAGCGCTCGAGCATGTTCAGGTAGGTGATGTCATGGTTGCCCGGCACCGCCAGAACGGGAGCGTTCAGGCTGCGGAGAAAGGCGCCGGACGAGCGGTATTCATGCCGGTGGGCGCGCTGCGTGAGGTCGCCCGAAACCGCGATCAGGTCAGGCGGGTCGGCGTTGATCTCGTCTCGGAGCGCCTCGACGACGCGTCGGTCCACCCGGTCGAAATGCAGGTCGGAAAGATGCACGATCCGGGTCATGCGGCGGCCTCCGGCGCCGCCGGTTCCTCGCTGCGCGGACGGAGCGCCAGCAGCGCCTTCGGGCGGATCCGGTAGAGAAGCGGAGGCTTCAGCAGCATCGTCTCTCCGTCGTTCATCACCCGCAGGAGCTTGCGCCGGCTCGTCACGGTGAGCTCCCGCACCCCGAAGGTTTCGATGTCGGGGTCCTGCCTCCAGTTTCCGATGGCGACCCGCGCCGAAATGCGGATGAGCGGCCAGGCGCTGAGACGCCGCGTGACGTAGAGCGCGAGTTCGCCCCCGTCGAGGCGCGAGCGGCTGAGAAAATGCCCGAAGCCCTCGTCATAGGCGTTGTTCGCGACCACGATCGCTTTGGAGCGAAAGGTGACGGGCCCCTGCCCCAGGTCCAGCCCGACGCGCAGCGGCGGGTAGCGGTAGAGGCCCTTGAGCCCCGCGACCACCAGCCGCCACCAGCCGGTCACGCCCATGTTCTGCCGCCCGCGCTCGCGTCGCTCGGCCAGGCGCGCGGGCACGCCCAGCATGGAGTTGCAGAGAAAAACGTGGCCGTTGACGTCCCCGAGGTCGATCGGGATTCGCTCGGCGGACGCCAGCGCCACGATCGCTTCGTCGAGATCGAGCGGAATGCCGAGGTCGCGGGCGAGCAGGTTCATGGTGCCGAGCGGCAGCGGCCCCAGCGCCTTGTCTGTGCCGGCAAGCGCCTGGGCGGCGGTCATGATGGTGCCGTCGCCGCCCGCGGTGATCACAGCCTCGACGGGTAGAGTGGCGGCATGCTCGACCCGCGCGACGAGGTCGCTGGCGTCTCCGTCGAGGACGGCACCGACGTCGAAGCCGGCTTCGGCGAGCTTCCGCTCCAGGTCGCGCGGCGCATCCGTCAGTCCGAGAAGCGCGCCCGACGACCTGTTGATGACGAGCGCGATCTTCATGATCGCGTCACGACCCCGTCACGGCCTCGTCCTGCTCGATGAAGCGGCGCAGCCGGGCCTGGTCCCGCCCCGCTCCCGTGATGAAGTAGAGCGCCGCGATCGCGAGCAGGAGGCCGATCGCGATCACGGGCGCGGTCCAGCTGCCCTGACCGAGCCGCACCAGGATCAGCGCGGCGCAGACGGCGGCGCCCAGCATCGGCACGAAGACCGGGACCTCGAACTCTCCCGTTCGCTCCGAAGGGCGGCGCTTCAACACGACGAGCGCGACGTTCACGACGGTGAACACGCTGAGCAGAAGCAGCACAGTGGCCGAGGCCAGTTCCTTGATGTCGCCGATCATCGCGAGAGCCGCCACCACGACGAGCAGCGCCAGGATCGCGATATGCGGCGTCCGACGGGTCGGATGCACGCGGCCGAGCGCCGCCGGCATTAGGCCCTGCTTCGACATGCCGTAGAGCAGGCGCGAGCCCATGATCCAGTTGACGAGCGCGGTGTTAGACACGGCGAAGATGCTGATCGCGGTGAACAGCGCCGGGGGCAGCCAGGGCGCGGCCTTCTCGACGACCGCGACCAGCGCCAAGCCCTCGGATCCGGCCAGTTCGCTCCAGTGCATCACCGACACGGCCGTGATCGCGATCGCCATGTAGATGACGGTGGCTGCCACCATCGCGAACACGATGGCGAGCGGCATGTTCCGACTCGGGTTCTTCACCTCCTCGGAGACATTCAGCATGTCCTCGAAGCCGATGAAGGAGAAGAAGGTCAGGACCGCGCCCTGCATCACGAGCAGCGTCAGGCCGGCGGCGCCGCTGTCCCCGCCCTCCTGGGGCGGGAACTCCAGCAGGCTGTTCGTGCCCCAGTAGCTGAAGCCGACCAGCACCACGAGTATCAGCCCGCTGGCCTCCACGATGGTGCAGACGACATTGGCCCACATCGACTCCTTGATCCCGCGGAGCAGGACGCCCGCCACCAGCAGCAGGAAGCCGAGCGCCAGCACCCAGGTCGGCAGGAACGAGCCGCCGAACAGCTGCTGCAGGCCCTGAGCCACCACGTTCGACTGGGTGGCGATCGAGGTCAGGCCGGAGCACACGACCGCGAGGCCGACGACGTAGCTGAGCAGCGGCGCTCCATAGGCGCGCTGGGTGACGTACGCGGCGCCGCCCGCCTTCGGATATCGTGACACGATGTTGGCGTAGGACAGGCCGGTCAGCATCGCCGCGACCATGCTGACCAGGAAGCCGATCCAGATCGCGCTGCCGAGATCCTTCGCGGCCTGACCGACCAGGCCGTAGATGCCGGCGCCCAGCATGCTGCCGAGGCCGTAAAGCGTCACCTGCCAGAGGCTGACCGAGCGGTCGAGGGTCGGCTCTCCCGCAGCGGCAGGCGCAGATCCCACGTCAATCGCAGCCATTCCGAACTCCCTCGCCCGCGCTTCATGGTTGAGCTAGCGCGACAGGGAGCGCCGCCAACGGCGCTGCGGAAAGAAGAAGGGCGCGGGAGCCGAAGCGTCCCGCGCCCGCCAAATGTCCGAGCCTTCGGCTCAGTTGGCGCTGCTGCTCAGCAAAGGCGTGATGTTGCGGACGGTGACGCGCCGGTTGCGCTCCTCCGCCGCTTCGGTCTTCACCTTCAGGAACTGCTCGCCATAGCCCTGCGTCGTGAGGTTCTCCGCCGGGATGTCGAAGTACTTGGTGAGGATCTCGGCCACCGACTCCGCTCGCCGGTCGGAGAGCGACAGGTTGTCATCGTCGCTGCCCACCGCGTCGGTGTGGCCCTCGACCATGAACACCGTCCTCGGGTTCTTCTTCACGGCCTCCTCCATCGCGAGGCCGACATTCTCGAGCTTCTTGATCTGATCGTCGCGGACCTCCCAGGAGCCCGTGTCGAAGGTGATCGTGTCAAGATCCACACTGCGCACGCGTTCGCGCAGCGGGGCGTTCTGCCGGATCTCGTCCAGCGAGTAGCTGCGCTCGAGCCGCTCCACCGGCGGCGCCATGAAGGTCCGTTCGATCACCTCGTAAGACGCTTCGTCGGCGTCGACCACGTACTCTTCGCGCGGGATGGTGATGCGCGGCGGGGCGAGGTCGAGATTCACGAACACGCCGGTGCGCGCGCCGCGCGGCCGGTTGTCGATCAGCACGTACTCCTCGCCGCGATAACGGCGAACGCGCCGGATCAGCCGTCCGTCCTCGTCGGTGATGGTGATCAGAGCGTCCCCGCTTGTGTCCGCGGAGGCCGAGCCAGGAGCCGACGCTTCCAGGGAGGCGGGCTGATGAGCCTCGGCCGACGGCGGCTCCGCGAGCCAGGAGGTCCGGCAGCGGGCGCAGCGCAGCTTGCGGCCGGCATAGAGCGTCCCCTCCGCGAGCCGGTAGCTTGACTGGCAGGAAGGGCATGTGACGAGCATGGGGTCCAATCGCAGACGGGCGCGTCGCGGCGCGCCCCGGCAGGGCTGACGGGTCCTCGGGAGACCTCGCCACGTTATCGTTAATGGCCCGTTAAAACGTCGCGCTCACAACGGTTCGCGACGCAGAGACCCGCCGAAAGGGATCCGCTGATGTTGCGTTTCGAGAATGTGGGCCTGCGCTACGGCCTCGGGCCGGAGGTTCTGCGCGACCTGACGTTCGCGATCGAGCCGAACTCCTTCCAGTTTCTGACCGGGCCCTCCGGCGCAGGGAAGACCTCGCTGCTCCGGCTGATGTTCCTGGCCATGAAACCGACCCGCGGGCTGGTGAGGATATTCGGGCGCGACATCCTCACCCTCCCGCCGCGGGAGCTGCCCTCGCTGCGGCGGCGGATCGGCGTCGTGTTCCAGGACTTCCGGCTGCTCGACCACATGACGACCTACGAGAACGTCGCGCTGCCGCTCCGGGTCGCGGGGCGGGACGAGTCGAGCTATCGCGCCGAGGTGGTGGAGCTGCTCGGCTGGGTCGGGCTGGGGGAGCGGCTCGATGCGCTGCCGCTGGTGCTCTCGGGAGGCGAGAAGCAGCGCGCCGCCATCGCGCGCGCGCTCGTCGCGCAGCCGGAGCTGCTGCTGGCCGACGAGCCCACCGGCAACGTCGATCCGCAGCTCGCGCGGCGCATCCTGCGGCTGTTCGTCGAGCTTCACAAATCCGGCACCTCGGTGGTGATCGCGACCCATGACATCGCTCTGATGGACCTCTATGACGCGCGGCGTCTGGTGCTCCACGACGGCCGGTTGCACGTCTACGAATGAGCTCGAGGAACGGCGCGGCGCCAGCCGAACGGCGCGACAAGGACACGGCCGGGGCCCGGGCCCCCGAAGGCCGCGGACGCCCTTCTGCGAAGGCCGCGAGGACCCAGCCCTCCGCCAATCGGCGACAGGGGCCGATCGTCCCGGCGTCCTCCGTCTCCGGCAGCACGCTGGTCATCGTGATCGCGATCATGACCTATCTGGCGGCGTTGACCGTCGGAGCGGTGGATCTCGTGCGGACCGCCGCCAACGAGTGGTCGCAGGACGTGGTTCGCGAGACGACGATCCAGATCCGGCCGGCCGAAGGCCGCGACCTCGACGTCGCTGCGGCGCGGGCGTCCGAGCTCGCGCGGGCCGCCGCCGGCGTCGCCGACGTCAGGACCTATTCGAAGCAGGAGACCGCGCGCCTGCTCGAGCCGTGGCTCGGCTCCGGCCTGTCCTTCGACGATCTGCCGATCCCCCGCCTCGTGGTGCTGCGACTGGCTCCGGACGCGCGGTTCGACGCCGTCGGCCTCAAGGCGGCGCTCGACCGGGAGGTTCCGGGCGCCTCGCTCGACGACCACCGGCGGTTCCTGGACCGGCTGGTCTCGATGGCGCACACGATCGTGTGGCTCGGGGTGGGGGTTCTGGTGCTGATGCTGACCGCGACGGTGCTGTCGGTGGTGTTCGCGACGCGCGGCGCGATGGCCGGCAACCGGGACATCGTGCAGGTCCTGCACTTCGTCGGCGCCCGCGACGGCTATATCGCGGGCCAGTTTCAGCGGCGTTTCCTGAGGCTCGGCCTCAAGGGAGGCGTCGCGGGGGGGCTGGCTGCGACCGCCACCTTCCTGATCGCGGAGCTCATGGTCGAACAGGGGGTCGGGAGCGCGACCGTCGATCAGATGGACGCCCTGTTCGGGCGCTTCCAGGTCGGGTTTTCCGCCTATGCGGGCGTCGCCGCGATCGTGCTCTTGATCGCGGCCCTTACGGCGATCACGTCCAGGGCGACGGTTTACCGTACCCTGCGGGCCATGGGATGAGCATGATGGCGGCGCCGGACGAAGCGGCCCGGCCGGGCGCGAGACCGTCTTGCCTGCATCCGCGTCGGGAGGCAGTGTGCGAACGCGAAGTGATGTGCCGATCACATGGCGACTGATGTCGATCCCGCTCCGCCCGACGCGCGCCAGGGCCGACGCTCCTCGGGTTCCTGGGGCGCGCTCCGCCCGCTGATGATCGGGGCGTGCGCTGGCGCGCTGCTGGCGGTTGGCGGGTTCCTGGCGTTTGTGCAGATGGTGCCCCGCGGGGAGCAGGCGCCGCCGCAGCAGGCCGACGGCATCGTCACGCTCACGGGAGGGGCCGAACGGCTCTCCGACGCGCTCAGGCTGCTCGCCTCGGGCCGCGGCAAAAGGTTGCTGATATCGGGCGTCCATCCCGAGACGACGGAGCGCGAACTGGCGCGCGCCCAGCCGGATTATGAGGCGTTCGCACGCTGCTGCGTCGATCTCGGCCGGCGTGCGCTGAACACCGCCGGCAACGCCGTCGAGGCGCGGCGCTGGGCCGAAGGCCACGGGTTCCGCTCGCTCATCGTGGTGACTTCGGGGTATCACATGCCGCGAACGCTGATGGAGCTTTCACGCGAGATGCCCAACGTCGAGCTCGTGCCGTATGCGGTCGTGACCGAGAGGTTGCGCGAAGAGCCGTGGTGGCGCGACTGGCCGACGGCGCGGCTGCTCGCGGGCGAGTACGTCAAATATGTCGCGGCGCTGGTGCGGGTGCGCCTGGCGCCACGGCTGGCTCACACTGAGAACACGGCGGAAAGGCGGGCGGCGTCGCCCGACTGCTGCTCCTGAACGTTCACGCGAACCTGGACGCCACGGGCGCCGAGAGGGCCGCGCGTCCCCGCGCGGGCGGCGTCGTGCTTTGGCGTTCGGTCGTGTTCGACGTGGCCATGGCCATCCACGTGTGCCTCACCGCCGTTCTCGCCGGCCCGGTGGTCGTGTTCATGCCGCGCCGGCGCGCGCTGGCCGTTGGCAAGTGGTGGGCTCGCACGACGCTCGCCTTGCTTCGCGCCATCGTGGGGCTCGAGGTGGAGATCCGGGGACGGGAGAACATCCCGCAAGGCGCGGCCGTGGTGGCGGCGAAGCACCAGTCGACGCTCGAGACCTTCGCGCTGACGCCGGAGTTGCCCGATCCCGCCTTCGTGCTGAAGCGGGAGCTGACGGTCATTCCGTTCTTCGGCTGGTTCCTGCGCGGCCTCGACATGATCGCGATCAACCGCGCGGCGGGCGGCGAGGCCCTGGTTCAGATGCTGGAGCAGGCCGGGTCGGCGGCGCGGGACGGGCGCCAGATCGTGATCTTCCCGGAGGGCACGCGACGGCCGGTCGGCGCCCCTGTGCGGTACCGGCTCGGCGTCGTTCATCTCTACGACCGGCTCAAGCTGCCTTGCGTCCCGGTCGCGGTCGACACGGGCATCTTCTGGCCGCGCGACGGCGTCCGGAAACGCCGGGGGCGCACCGTCGTTCAGTTCCTGAAGCCGATCCCGCCGGGGCTCACGCGCGAGGAGTTCGAGAAGACGCTTCGGCAGCGGATCGAGGCGGCGAGCGCGGCGCTCGCCCGGGAGGCGCAGGGGCTGCCGCCGGAGGCACCGACCGGGCCGGACCAGGGCGCTGCTTGACAGGACGGTAACCCGGAACCCTTATCGAGCGATTGAAAAAACCAAGCGATTCGCCAATGAGCGAAACCCGCGACGATCCTGCGGCCTTCCTCGACGACGTCTCAGCCGCCGCCACCCCGGTCGCGGCGCCGGAGGACGACGGCCCGGCGCTCGCCGCGAAGGAGCTCAATTTCGAGGATCGCTACCGGGTCTGGCGCGGCAGGTCCGGCCAGCGCTACCTCGTGACCGTGATGCCGCTCGGCGAGGCGGTCGCCGTGGAGAACGGCGTCCTGTTGCTCGTCGCGCTCGATGGCGCCGGGGAGCGAAGGGTCGTCTGGGCGGGCGAGACCGGCATGTCCCTGCCGGGCCTGGCGGTCGGGCCGGGCGCGCAGCTCGAGGCCCATGTGCATCTTCTGGCCGGCAGCGCCGGCAGGCGCGCCGAGGCTCTCGCCGATCTCTTCAACGGCGCCGAGCGCTACTCGTCCGTGCTGACCGTCAGCGAAGCGGCCAGCCAGGCGAGGGTGGGATCCACGACCCCGAGGCGCTCGAGCTCCCGGGCCGTGTTGACCACGTAGTCCGGGTTCGGGCCCGCCAGGCCTTCAGCGCCCACGACGCGCCGCAGGGTCTCTTCCGGAGACAGCAGCCCGACATATTGCGGATGCGAGCGGTCGACCACGTAGGCCACGGCCATGACCTGGCGGCCGTCGCTCAGTTTCGCCGGCAGCATCTTTTCGACATAGACATTTGTCACGAGCTCGCGTTCGCGGAGATAGGCGAGCGTGCTGGCCGAGCGCGCCGCCTCGACCCGGAACGCCACGCCGCGGCAGGAGCCTCCGACGTCCAGTCCAAGAACCAGGCCGGGCCGCTCGGGAGTGCCTCGATGGCGATGAGACGCGATGCAGAGCGCGCGGTGATAGCCGTCGACGTCGGCGGGGCTCTGCTCCACGGCTTCGAAGCCGGGTCGCCACATCAGCGACCCGTAAGCGAAAACCCAGAGGTCGACGTCTGTTCGAATCATCGCGAAAGCTTCGCTAGGCGCGACGCGCGGTCTTCGGGTATCAGCGCCTCCGCCTCACGGCAAGTTCAGGCGCCGCGGCGCAACAGATAGGTGGACGCATGAGCCAGTCGGATCCCGCGGTCGACCCCGTCCCGCCGCAGCCCCCTCGGTCCCGTTGGCCGATCTTTCTGCCGTTCACCCTGCTGCTGATCGGCGCCGCGGCGTGGTCCGGCTTCTGGTTCTACGCCGCGAACCAGGCCGACGCGGCGATCACCGACGCGCTGCGGCGGGAGGCGGCTCACGGCCGCATCTACGCCTGCGCCGATCGTCGCATCGTGGGGTTTCCGTTCCGCGTGGAGATGATCTGCGACCGGCTGACGGTGACCGTGCCGGCGGACGGAGGCCCCGTGGTCGCGACCGCTCCGAAGTTCATAGCGGTCGCGCAGGTCTATGATCCGAAGCGGCTGATCGGCGAACTGACCGGCCCGGTCCAGATCACGGACGGCGACGGCGGACGGTCCGAGCTGAGCTTCGCCCTCGCCCAGGCGAGCATGATGATCGCCGACAAGCGGCTCGAGCGGACCTCCATCGTGCTGACGGAACCGCGACTGACCGCCGATGACGCCGAGTTCGTCGCCGCCAAGGCGCTTCAGCTGCATGTCCGGCGCGCGCCCGGGCAGAAGCCCGAGGGAACCTATGATTTCGCTGCGAAGCTCGATCAGGCGACCTCCCCGCTGCTCGACCTCGTGCCGATCGGGTCCGGGCCCGTGTTCGTGGAGTTTCAGGCGGAGGCCCGGGGCCTCGACGATCTGAGGCCGCGGCCGACGTCGGAGCGCCTGAGGGACTTCGCGGCCGCCGGCGGCCGCCTGCACGTCGCGCT
>NZ_JBJKEX010000102.1:0-9283 GCF_045505405.1 Hansschlegelia beijingensis
GGATGCCGGCGTCGGCCCACATCGTCTCGTAGAGCGCCTCGCGGATCGCGCCGAGCTCGCCGGACGGCCGGCCGAGCGGTCCGAAGCAGCGCGCCAGCCCCTGTTCGATGGCGGAGGGATCCGGATCGGCGCGCGACCCTGCGCGCAGGGTCTCAAGCGCCATGGCGCGGCCCGCCACGCCGCCGAACACGGTCGAGTTCGCGACCCCGTTGCCGCCGAGCCGGTTGGCGCCGTGCACTCCGCCGGTGTCCTCGCCGGCCGCGTAGAGCCGCGGCAGCTCGGTGCGGCAATCGCCGCCGAAGGCGACGCCGCCCATCATGTAATGGGCGGTCGGAATGACCTCGACGAGACCCGCCGCCAGGTCGAAACCGCAATCTGCGCAGCGTTCGACCATGCCCTTGAAGTCTTTTCTGATTTTTTCGGGCCCGAGATGACTCATCTGGATGTAGACCCCGCCATTCTCGGTGGCGTGGCCGTCGCGGATGCGGCGGATGATCGAGCGGCTGACGATGTCGCGCGTCGCGCGTTCGTTGCGCGGGTCGTAGAGATGCATGAAGCGCTCGCGGCCGCCGTCGAGCAGATAGCCGCCGGCGCCGCGCAGCCCCTCCTCCAGCACGGTGCCGGTCATCCGCGTGTCCGTGCCGGCGAGCAGCCCGGTCGGGTGGAACTGCACCATCTCCATGTCGCGCAGCGGCAGGCCGGCGCGCAGCGCCATCGCGAGCCCGTCGCACGACTTGTCGCCCGAGGGCGTGTGGTACTTGTACATGGTCGGCCCGCCGCCGGTCGCGAGCAGCGTGGCCTTGGCGCGCACGAACAGCGGCTCGCCGGAGCGCATGTCGAGCATCAGCACGCCCGCGAGGCCGGAGCCGTCAGCGGCCGGGATCAGCTCCAGCGCCCTGTGATCCTCGAGCCGCTTCACGTCCCGGCGCCAGACCTGCTCGGACAGGCGATTGATGATCTCGATGCCGGTCAGGTCGCCCTTGTGGACCGTGCGGTCGAAGGTCTGGCCGGCGAAGGCCTTCTGGTGGACCGTGCCGTCAGGGTTGCGGTCGAAGAAGCAGCCGAGCTCGCTCTCGAGCTCGCGGATGCGGATCTGCGCCTCCGTGACCAGCGTCCAAGCGAGGTCCTGGTCGTTGAGCCACTTGCCGCCCTCGATCGTGTCCATGAAGTGGCGCTCGACGGAGTCGCCGGGCGCCAGCGCGACGTTGTAGCCGCCCTGCACCATGCGGGTGCAGCCGCACTTGCCGAGCAGGCCCTTCACCGCGACCGTGACCTCGAGCTCGGGCGCGGTCTTCTTGGCGTGCAGCGCCGCGAACAGACCGGCGCCGCCGGAGCCGAGGATCAGGATGTCGGTGTCGACCGTGCGGAGCGCCGGCGTCATTCGCCGGCTCCGATGCTCGCCAGCACCGCGGCGCGGCGGCCGGCGACGTCGTCGCGGACATTGGCGTAGAGCGAGCCGCCATGGCTGTCCATGCCGACCAGCAGCGGGCCGAAGTCCCGGATCCTGAAGCGCCACAGGCTCTCGGGGTGGAGGTCGTCCATGTCGACGTCCTCGATCTGCTCGATCCAGGTCGTCTCCAGCGCCGCGGCTCCGCCGACGATCGCCAGATAGGCGCCGCCAAGGTCACGGAAGGCGTGGAGCGTCCCGGGGCCCATGCCGCCCTTGCCGATGATCAGCCGCACGCCCTCCCGCTCCATCAGCGGACGGGTGAAGCGCTCCATCCGCATCGAGGTGGTGGTGCCGATGCAGAACGGCTCGTAGCCGACCGGCGCGGCCTCCGAAGGCTCCACCCGCCGCACGTTGGGCGCGGTGTGGATGACGGCGTGGCCCCCGAGTTCGAGCCGGGTCTCGCGGCCGCGGTCGAACATGTGGATCAGCGTCGCGTCGCGGATGCCGAACAGGGTCCGGCGCAGCGTGACGGTGTCGCCGACCTTGAGCGCGCGGACCGCAGCCTCGTCGACGGGCATGTCGAGGACATGATGGGTCATCTCTGCCTCAGCTGAACGCGATGCCGCCCGGCGTGATCGTCGCCGTGGCGCGCCGGGCGGAGTGGCACTGGATGTTCACCGCGACCGGGTTCTGCGTGATGTGGGTGGCGGCGATCTCGACATGGACCGCGAAGCTGGTGGACCGGCCGCCGAGCCCCTGCGGGCCGATGCCGAGCTCGTTCACCGCGCGCGACAGCTCCGCCTCGATCCTCGCGCCTTCCGGGTCGGAGCAGACCGAGCGCAACGGCCGCGTCGCGGCCATCTTGGCGAGGTGCATGCAGAGATCCGAGGTGCCGCCGAGGCCCACGCCCACGATGGTCGGCGGGCACACCCGGCCGCCGAGCTCGATCACCCGGTCGATGACGAAGCGCTTGGCGGCGTTGATGCCGTCGGAGGGCAGCAGCATCTGCAGGAACGAGCCGTTCTCGGAGCCCGAGCCCTTCGGGATCATCTCTATCGCGACGGTCTCGTGGCGCTCGTCGAAGTCGACATGGATGATCGGCACCCGCACGCCGCAGGAGGTCTGGTCGTTCTTGCGGGTGATCGGATGCACGACCGAGGAGCGCAGCGAGTTCTCCTTCGTGGAGCGCTCGCAGCCGCGGCGGATCGCGGCCTTCAGCTCTGCGCCGTCGAAATCGACCCCGCGCCCGATCGTGACGTTGTAGATCGGGATGCCGGTGTCCTGGCACAGGATGTTGTTGGTGCGCTCCGCGACCGCGATGTTCTCCACCATGGTGCCGAGCACGGCCTTCGCGGTCTCGCCGGTCTCCGCGCCGACAAGCGCCTTGAAGCCCGCCTTGATGTCCGGCGGCAGGATCTTGAGCGCGCGGACGTAGAGGTCCGAGCAGACCGCCTCGACCTCGTTCATGTCCAGTTGCATCGTTCGTCCTCCTAGATCAGGAGCGCCAGGCCGGAGACGAGCAGCATCCCGGCCAGGAACCGCCGGAACAGCCGTTCGTCGAGCCGGCTGAAGATCGAAAGTCCCGCCCAGGCGCCGAGCGCGAGCGCCGGCAGGGCGAGCAGGAACAGCCAGACGCCCCGGCTGTCGAAGGCGACCGCGCCGAGCAGCGCGATGGTCAGGAAGTTCGCGAACAGGATGTACGGCTGGTAGACCGCCCGCGCGGTCGCCTTGGGCCAGCCGCGCAGCTGCGACCAGATCGTCGGCAGCACGCCCGAATAGCCCCCGATCCCGCCGAGCACGCCGCCCGCGAGGCCGACCGCCGCGTCCGCCTTCCGCCCGCCGAAGCTGACGCGCGGCAGTCTCGGGGCGATCAGCGCATAGGCGCCGTAGATCGCGAGGCCGGCGCCGATCGCGATCTTGAGCTTCGGCACGTCGACGCTGGAGAGCACCGCGACCCCCAGCGGAACGCCGATCGCCGCGCCGATGACGAAGGGCGTCAGCCGGCCGCGGTCGATCTCCTTCCGGAACGGCCAGATGGTCACGAACTGGAGCAGCGTCCCGCAGGTGACCGTGAGCGCGGTCGTCTGGGCCGGCTCGAGCGCGTGCAGCCAGATCGCAGAGGCCGCGAGCGCGAAGGCGAAGCCGGCGCCGCCCGAGGCCACCCCGCCCACGAAGGCTCCGGCCCACAGATAGGCCAGCGTGGACAGCGGGAAGCCCGCGACCGCGGTCATGCTCCGCTCATCAGGAACAGCAGGCCGACCGCCATCCCGGCCGCGCAGGCGAGCGAAACCGTCACGGCCGTGCGCTCGCGCGCCGCCGCGAACTCGATCGCCAGCACCCGCAGCCCGAGCGCCATGTGCAGCGCGAGCGCGCTGACGAGGCCCCATTCGGCGAAGCGCGCGACGGGATTGTGGGTCAGCAGCAGGAAGCTCTCGAGCCGGTCGGCGCCGCCCAGCGCCGTGCCGAGCGCGATGAAGTGCATCGGCAGGAAGATCGCGAGCGCTACGCCCGACAGGCGATGCAGCATCGCGGCGATGAAGCCGGGCTTGCGGCGCGAGGCCCGGAGCGCGCCGGTCGCGGCGCTCACGCGGCGTAGACCGCATAGGCGGCCCTGAGGCCCAGCACCACGATCACGGCCGCGACGCCCAGCATCGCAAGGTCCAGCGAACGGCCGCGCCACGGGGTCCACTCGCGCAGCACGCTCCGCAGCCCGATGGGCGCGTGGATGGCCGCGGCGATCACGAACACGACGTAGAACGCCAGGAAGCCGACATTGCCCGTGGTGCGGGCCAGGATGTCGCCGGCCGTCAGACCGCCGCGCACCGCATAGACGATCGTGACGAGATGGACCGTCACCGCGAGGGCGAGCACCATCGCGGTCAGCCGCTGCGCGAGATAGAGGCGCGCGCTCACGATCCGCGCTTCCAGATCCGGCGCGCGGTGGCGCGCTTCAGCCCGGCGATCGCATAAGTCGGCGCGAGCGCCTTGGGGCAGAACTCGGTGCAGCTCATATGGCTGTGGCAGGAGTGGCAGCCGGCGTCGCCGCTCACTGCGTCGAGCCGCGCGTCCTGGCCGCGGTCCCGCACGTCGTTGACGAGCGTCCAGGCCCGGTTGAGCGCGGCCGGGCCGAGATATTCGGGATTCCAGCTGACGACGTCGCATGCCGAGTAGCAGACGCCGCAATTGATGCATTCGACGCCGGCGTCGGCCTGGGCGCGTTCCGGGCTGTCCGGGCGGACGACGGCGAAGTCGTTCGCGGGCGCCTCGCCCGGCTCGAAGAAGCCCTTCGCGTCGCGCCACTTCTCGAAGAAGCTTTCCATGTCGACCGCGAGATCCTTCACGACCGGCATGTTGCGCATCGGCTCGAGCGTGAGCTGCCCGCCCTCCTCCGCCCGCGCCACCCGGGTGCGGCAGGTCCAGCGCGGGCGGCCGTTCACCACCATCGCGCAGGACCCGCACATGCCCACCCGGCACGCGTAGCGATAGGCGAGCGTGGCGTCCTGCTCGCGCTGGATCTCGGTCACGACGTCCAGGATCGTCTGGTTCGCCCGACGGGCGACCTGGAACGTCTGGAACCCGCCCTGCTCCGCGCCTCGCCAGATCCGGACGGTCAACTGGCCGTCCGGGTCCGCGCGCGCCGCCGTCGCCACTGCGCTCATGCCGATTTCGCCTCAGCTGCCCTGGGCGTTCTGGATGTTCGGGAAGAACAGTTCCTTCCAGTCATCCGTCTTGGTGGAGACGAGGCCCGCCCGGTTCATGTAATCGAGGTAGGCGAGCATCTTCTTCGGCGTCGTGGTCCACTCGTTCTGCGGATTGGAGATGATCGCCACCGCGTCCTCGACCGGCATCTTGACGTTCTCGGCCTTGATCCAGAGCTCCGCGGCCGCCTTCGGATCAGTCTTGATCCGCTGCATCGCGTCCTCGAGCGCGGCCACGAGGGCGGTCACGATCTTCGGGTTCGCCTCGACGAAGCGGCTGCTCGCCCAGACCAGGTTGAAGGTGTGCGGCCCGCCCAGCACGTCGTAGCTGTCGAGCACCTTGTGGGCCTTCGGATCCTTGAGCTCGAGCTCCTGGAACGGCGACGAGCCGAAATGCGCGTTGATCTCGGACTTGCCGCCCATCATGGCGATCTGCGCGTCCGGATGGCCCATCGAGACGGTGAGCGGGTCGAGCTTGTTCTGCTGACCTTCTCCGAACGCCTTTTCGGCCGCCATCTGCAGCGTCACCGCCTGGATCGACGTCTTCACGGTCGGCAGGGCGATCTTGTCCTTCGAGGTGAAGTCCTTGATCGTCTTCACGTCGGGATTGGTGGTGACCAGGTAGAGCGGCATCGCGTTGAGAGCGGCGACGCCCTTGACCTTCAGATTGTTGCGCGTCTTGCCCCAGATGGTGAGCGCAGGGCCGACGCCCCCGGCCGCGAAGTCGAGATTGCCGGAGAGCAGGGCCTCGTTCATGCCGGAGCCGCCGGTGAAGCGCAGCCACTCGGTGGTGATGTCGAGCCCCTGGTCCTTGGCGTGCTTCTCGAGGAGCTTCTCCTCCTGGATGACGGTCAGCGGCAGGTAGGAAATGCCGAACTGCTTGGCGAGCCTGACGGTGCTGGCCTCCGCCGATGCGGCGGTCGACCAGCCGAAAGCGAGCGCTGCGGCGAGGCAGAGGCCCCGCGTCAATCCGATGGCCATGCGTTTTCTCCCCGCCGCCTGTGGCGGCTTTATCGTTTCTTATTGACCCGCCGAGGCTATCCGGCGGTCCGACGATGTCAACGTCTTAGGTCATATATAAGATAGTTGATACCGACGACGCGTTCGTCAGTTCTGCATGCCCCAGCGCTGGATCGTGCGGCGCTCGATGGTCTGGAAGATCAGGTTCTCGACCACGAGGCCGATCAGGATGACGGTCAGCAGCCCCGCGAACACGTTGGGGATGTCCAGCATGTTCTTGTTTTCGAAGATGAACCAGCCGAGGCCGCCGGAGCCGGAGCTGACGCCGAACACGAGCTCGGCGGCGATCAGCGTGCGCCACGCGAACGCCCAGCCGATCTTCAGCCCGGTCAGGATGCTCGGGAAGGCCGCGGGGATCAGTATCTTCCAGATGAAGCGCGCGCCGCCGAGGCCGTAATTCCTGCCGACCATCTTCAGCGTCTTGCTGACGGAGCAGAAGCCCGAATGGGTGTTGAGCGCGATCGCCCAGGTGACGGAATGGACCAGCACGAAGACCAGGCTGCCATTGCCGAGGCCGAACCAGATCAGCGCGAGCGGAAGCAGCGCGATCGCCGGCAGCGGATTGAACATCGAGGTCATGGTCTCGAGGAAATCCGTGCCGATGCGCGACGCGATGGCGAGCGCGGTCAGCAATGCGGCGAGCAGCACGCCGAGGGCGTAGCCGATCAGCAGGACCTTGATGGAGGCCCAGGCGCGCGCCGGCAGGACCCCGTCCGCGACGTTGCGGGCGAAGGCCGAGATCGTGGCCGTGAAGGTCGGGAACAGCAGGTCGTTGTTCAGGTAACGGGCGTAGAGCTCCCAGATCACCGCCAGCACGACGAGGATGAGCGCCTTCCTGAGCCAGCTCGAATTGTAGCAGATCTCGAACGTCGAAAGCGGCTTCTCGACGACCGTGATGGCCTCTCCGGAGGTGTCCTCGCGCACGAGTTCGGGGCGCGGAGACGGGAAGCCCGGCATGGCGGCGGCGCCGGCGGAATCACGCATGGACCGGCTCCATCGCTTCGCTGATTTCGTCGGAGAACAGCATGTTGTGGATCCGCTGCTCGAGCAGCCGCGCCTCCTGCGGGTCCTGGACGCTGTTAAGCTCGGCCTTCACCCGGCCGGGGTGCGGCGACAGCAGCAGGATGCGGTTGCCGATCTTGATGGCCTCCGGGATCGAATGGGTGACGAACAGCACCGTGAAGCGCGTCTCCTCCCAGAGCATCAGCAGCTCGTCCTGCATCTTGCGGCGCGTCAGCGCGTCGAGCGCGGCGAACGGCTCGTCCATCAGCAGGATGTCGGGCTCCATCGCCATGCCGCGCGCGATCGCCACGCGCTGCTTCATGCCGCCCGACAGCATGTGCGGGTAGCTGTCGGCGAAGCCGCCAAGATTGACCTTCTCGATGTAGTGCATGGCCTTGTCGTCCGCGGCCTTGCCGGTCAGCCGGCCGGAGGCCTCGAGCGCGAACACCACGTTCTGCCGCACCGTCTTCCACGGCAGCAGCTGGTCGAACTCCTGGAACACCATCATGCGGTCCGGGCCGGGGCGCGTGACGACCTTGCCCTTCAGCCGGATCTGGCCTTCGGTCGGCGTCATGTATCCGCCGACCGCTTTCTGCAGCGTCGACTTCCCGCAGCCCGAAGGTCCGAGCAGAATGAACCGGTCGCCGGTGAAGACCTCGAAATCGACCCGGTAGGTCGCAGTAATCAGATGCTGCGGCGTCTTATAGCGAAGCGTTACGCCGGCCACCTCCAGAAGAGGGCCCTCTGAAGCCATGCGTCCCTCCCAAGGACAAAGAGATTGTTCTGGTCTTGTCGCGTATTGGGAGCAGCAGAGCGCGCGGAGCAGGCGCCGTGCGCCATGCTCCGCCACGCGGACAGGTGAGCCTTTGCGTGTTCCACGCCGTTCGTCACGCTTCCATCCCGCTGCTCGCCGGCGCCGGTTCGCGCCGACTGCGAGGCGGCCTCTTTGCGGGCCGTCCTCTGACAGGTGGAGGACGCTAGACGCCCTCCCCCGCGAAGTAAAGTGATAACATATCTTTTATAAGACTGCGGTCGACACGGCTCCGCGAGCGGCCGCGCAGGGCTCAGCGCAGTTCCGAGAGGTAGTGGAGCTTCTCGGTGAGGCAGACGCTCACGCGCCACTCGACGGGCTGCCGCTCGAGCGACAGGGCGAGGCGGTCGATCTTGAGCGCCGGAGCGCCCGGCGCGACGCCGAGCGCCTCCGCGTCGGCCTCGCAGACCGAGACGGCCTTGAGCTGCTCCCGCGTGCTCGCGACCGTGACGCCGAACCGCATCGCATAGAGGCCGTAGAGGTTGTTCGGCGGCTCCATCGCCGCGAGGCCCGGGAACATCGGCTCCGGCAGCGCGATGTTCTCGACGATCACCGGCGCGCCTCCGATCGAGCGCAGCCGACGGATGCGGATCACCCGCGTGTCCTTGGCGAGCTTCAGCGTGGCGCGCTCGGCGGCGTTGGCCCTGGCGAGCGACAGGGCGAGCACCTTGCTTTGCGGAAAGGTCCTCTGGCCGTCATCGCCGACGAGCTTGAAGAACTGGAACATGATCCGTTCTTCGTCGTGGCGGGCCACGAAGGTGCCGCGGCCCTGCCGGCGCACCACCAGGTTCTCGGCCGCCATCGCGTCGAGCGCCTTGCGGACCGTCCCCTGACTTACGCCGAGCTCCGCCGCGAGCTGGATCTCGCTCGGCAGCGGCTCGCCCGGCGCCCAGACGCCGTCCACGAGCCGCCTGATCAGCCGGTCTCGGACCTGGCGGTAAAGCGGCCGGAACCCCAGCGATTCCACGCCGCCGGAGATTTCGGCGAGTTCCTTCTCGTTCATCGCGCTCGCGCCAGACATGCCGTAGACCAGCCACCCTATAGCGGGAGTCGCGCAGCGGCGGGCGACCGAAAGCGCGCACTGTCTTATATCATATAGCAGACCTATCAGTCGGCGCGGTCAAGGCGCAACGTCTATCATCAGGGCTCAGGCGAAACCCGCCACCGTGTGAGGCTGGTAGGGCGCCTCCAGCGCGGCGATCTCCTCCGACGAAAGCTCCAGCGAGAGCGCGGCGACGGCGTCCGTGAGGTGGCCGGGCTTCGAGGCGCCGATGATGGGCGCGGTGACTTCCGACTTCTGCGCCACCCAGGCGAGCGCCACCTGGGCGCGGGAGACGCCGCGCGCCGCCGCGACCCTGGCCA
>NZ_JBJKEX010000103.1:0-9128 GCF_045505405.1 Hansschlegelia beijingensis
GCCGGCCTCCAGGCGATCGCCACCGCCCGCCGTCTCGGCGCGGTGGTCTCGGCGACCGACGTGCGGCCCGCCGCCAAGGAGCAGGTGGCGAGCCTCGGCGCGAAGTTCGTCGCGGTCGAGGACGACGAGTTCAAGCAGGCCGAGACCTCCGCCGGCTACGCCAAGGAGATGTCGGACGCCTACAAGGCCAAGCAGGCCGAGCTGGTCGCCAACCACATCGCCAAGCAGGATATCGTGATCACCACGGCGCTGATCCCGGGGCGCCCCGCGCCGCGGCTCATCACCACCGCGATGGTGAAGTCGATGAAGCCGGGCTCCGTGATCGTCGACCTCGCGGTCGAACGCGGCGGCAATGTCGAGGGCTCGAAGGCGGATCAGGTGGTCGACGTCGACGGCGTCAAGATCGTCGGCTACGCCAACGTGGCCGGCCGGCTCGCGGCGTCCTCCTCGGCGCTCTACGCCAAGAATCTCACGGCGTTCCTCGAGACGCTGGTCTCCAAGGAGACCAAGGAGCTCGCGATCAACTGGGACGACGAGCTCGTGAAGGCGACCGCGCTCACCCGCGACGGCGCGCTCATCCACCCGATCGTCAAGCCAGCCGACGCGCCGACGCCCGCTCCTGCGGCTGAAGCGCCCTCAGACGTTTCGCCCGTTCAGGAAGCCCGCTAAATGGCCGAACTCTCTCCCGACCAGGCGCTGGAACGCGCCCGCGCGGCGGCCGAGGCCGCCCGTGAATCCGCCAACGCCGCGCAGGCCTATGCGGACCAGATCGCCGACGCCGCAGGGGTCGCCCTGCATGGCGCGACCGGCGGCGTGATCGATCCCTTCGTGTTCCGGCTCGCGATCTTCGTGCTCGCGGTGTTCGTCGGCTACTACGTCGTCTGGAGCGTGACGCCCGCGCTGCACACCCCGCTGATGGCCGTCACCAACGCGATCTCCTCGGTGATCGTGGTGGGCGCTCTGCTCGCGGTCGGCGTCGAACTCGCCGGCGGCTCCGGGCCCTGGTGGGCGCGCGCCTTCGGCTTCGTCGCCCTCGTGCTCGCCAGCGTGAACATCTTCGGCGGCTTCCTGGTCACCGAGCGCATGCTCGGCATGTACAAGAAGAAGGGCTGAGGCCGGTGACAGACCTCGTCCAGATCCTCTACCTCGTCGCCGGCGTCCTGTTCATCCTGGCGCTGCAGGGACTCTCGAGCCCGGCCTCGTCGCGGCGCGGCAACTACATGGGCATGGCGGGCATGACGCTCGCCATCGCCACCACCCTGTTCGTCTCGCCGCCGCAGGGCGCGGGCGGCTGGATCCTGGTGCTGCTCGGCCTCGGCATCGGCGGCGCGGTGGGCGCGCTCACGGCTAAGCGCATCGCCATGACGGCCATGCCGCAGCTCGTCGCGGCCTTCCATTCGCTGGTCGGCCTCGCGGCCGTGCTGGTCGCGGCGGCGGCGCTCTATGCGCCGGAAGCCTTCGGCATCGGCGCGGTCGGGACGATCCACGTCCAGAGCCTGGTCGAGATGGCGCTCGGCGTCGCGATCGGCGCGGTCACCTTCACGGGCTCGATCATCGCCTTCGCCAAGCTCGACGGGCGCATGTCCGGCGCGCCGATCATGCTGCCCATGCGGCACGCGATCAACATCGGCCTCGCGGCGCTGATCGTTGTGCTCGTCATCATCTTCTGCATGACCGAGAGCCATGCGGTCTTCTGGCTGATCGTGCTGGCGTCGCTGGTGTTCGGCTTCCTGATCATCATCCCGATCGGCGGCGCCGACATGCCGGTCGTGGTGTCGATGCTGAACTCCTATTCGGGTTGGGCGGCGGCCGGCATCGGCTTCACGCTCGGCAACCTTGCGCTGATCATCACCGGCGCGCTGGTCGGCTCCTCGGGCGCGATCCTGTCCTACATCATGTGCAAGGGCATGAACCGCTCCTTCATCTCGGTCATTCTCGGCGGCTTCGGCGGCGAGACGGCCGCGGGCGGCGGCGGCCAGGTGGAGCAGCGGCCGGTCAAGCAGGGCTCGGCCGAGGACGCGGCCTTCATCATGAAGAACGCCTCCAAGGTCATCATCGTGCCCGGCTACGGAATGGCGGTCGCCCAGGCGCAGCACGCGCTGCGTGAAATGGCCGACAAGCTCAAGGAAGAGGGCGTCGAGGTGAAGTACGCCATCCATCCGGTGGCGGGCCGCATGCCGGGCCACATGAACGTGCTGCTCGCCGAGGCGCAGGTGCCTTATGACGAGGTGTTCGAACTCGAGGACATCAACTCCGAGTTCTCTGGCGCGGACGTGGCCTTCGTGATCGGCGCCAACGACGTCACCAACCCGGCGGCCAAGACCGACAAGACCTCGGCGATCTACGGCATGCCGATCCTGGACGTCGAGAAGGCCGGCACGGTGCTGTTCATCAAGCGCGGCATGGGCTCTGGCTACGCAGGCGTCGAGAACGAGCTGTTCTTCCGCGACAACACCATGATGCTGTTCGGGGACGCCAAGAAGATGACTGAGGCGATCGTCAAGGGGCTCTGACCCCCGGTCGTCGCATCGCAGAACGGAAGAGGCCGGACCGTAGCGTCCGGCCTTTTTCTTGATATGTGCTCCAGAGCACGGCGCTGCCCCCTGAGAAGAAGACGACGAACGCCCGCATGACCACCGACCTCTCCCGCATCCTCGTGCTCGTCCGGCACGGCCAGAGCGAAGACAACGCGCAGGACCTGTTCTCCGGCCTGCGCGACCCCGCGCTCACCGACCGCGGCGTCGACGAGGCGCGCGCGGCGGGGCGCGAGCTGCGACGCCTGGGCTTGAGCTTCACGCACGCCTTCACCAGCGCGCTCACCCGGGCCCGCCGGACGATGGGCCTCGTGTTGTCCGAACTCGGCCAGTCCGATCTGCCGGTCGAGGCCGACCCGGCGCTGAACGAACGCGACTATGGGGAGCTTGCGGGCCTCAACAAGACGCAGGCTCGCGACCGGTTCGGGGTGGAGCAGGTTCGCGTGTGGCGCAAATCCTTCCACGCGGTGCCGCCGGGCGGGGAGAGCCTCGCCATGACGGCCGATCGGGTCTGGCCCTTCTATGAGCGGCAGATCGCGCCGGCCGTGCGGAATGGCGGGCGCGCGCTGCTGGTCGGGCACGGCAACGCCCTGCGCTCGATGCTGATGCGCCTCGACGGCATCGACCCGGAGACGATCGAGGACGTGAACATCGGGACGGCCCAGATCCTCGTCTATGGGCTGACCGCCGACGGCGACCGGCTCGTCAAGGCGAGCCTGCCGGATGCGCCCGGCGAGGATCTTCGGCGAGCCTGAGCGGTCGCATAGCTCGCGCGCGCGCCGCCGGGCCGCCGATCATGACGGCGCGGAAGCGCGTGGCCTCCAAAACCTTGCCGAATACTCTCGACATCCTTCCCGCCCGCTCCTAACCTTCGCTCGTTCCGAGGGGCGTCCCGCTGCGATGCGGGGCTGAGATGGCCAGAGGCCGATCCCTTTGAACCTGATCCGGGTCATGCCGGCGAAGGGACGGGAACCGACGGCCAGAGAGCGGGAGTCCGCGCGAGGCCTCCCAGACGTTTCGTCAAACCCGGATCTCCTGACGAGAACATCGAGGAGGAGATCCCATGAACGCGCACGTCCCGCCGAAGGACGCCAAGGCCGCTCCTACGAGCGTCACCACCGGGCCGATCGCCGGCTCCCGCAAGGTCTATGCGGCGCCGAGATCGCACCCCGATCTGCTTGTGCCGTTCCGCGAAATTCGGCTGACCGACCCGAACGAGGCGCCGGTGCGGGTCTACGATCCGTCTGGCCCCTATACGGAAGACGCCGCGGCCATCGACCTCGCCGCCGGCCTGCCGCTCGTGCGCGAATCCTGGATCGCCGCGCGGGGCCTCGACGTCGCGCCGGGTCGCGCGGTGAAGCCCGAGGACAACGGCAATGTCGCCGCCGACAAGCTGGTCGCTCCGTGCCCCGCGCAGCGCGTCATCCGCGAAGCCGCGCGCGGCCAGATGGTCACGCAGTACGAGTTCGCGAAGGCCGGGATCGTCACCGAGGAGATGGTCTATGTCGCCCATCGCGAGAATCTTGCGCGGGAGGCGGCGCTCGAGGGCGCGGGCGAGCGTCACGCTGACGGCGACAGCTTCGGCGCCTCGATCCCCGAATTCGTGACGCCGGAGTTCGTGCGGGAGGAGATCGCCCGCGGCCGCGCCATCATCCCGGCCAACGTCAACCATCCCGAGCTCGAGCCGATGGCGATCGGCCGCAACTTCCTGGTCAAGGTCAACGCCAATATCGGCAACTCCGCCGTGACCTCCGGCGCGGCCGAGGAGGTCGAGAAGCTGGTCTGGGCCATCCGCTGGGGCGCGGACACCGTCATGGACCTGTCGACCGGCCGGAACATCCACAACATCCGCTCCTGGATCATCCGCAACTCGCCCGTGCCGATCGGCACCGTGCCGATCTACCAGGCGCTCGAGAAGGTCGACGGCGACCCGCTCAAGCTCGATTGGGAGGTGTTCAAGGACACGCTGATCGAGCAGGCAGAGCAGGGCGTCGACTACTTCACCATCCACGCCGGCGTGCGGCTCGCCCATGTGCCGCTGACCGCAAGCCGCGTCACCGGCATCGTGTCGCGCGGCGGCTCCATCATGGCGCGCTGGTGCCTCGCCGGTCATCGGGAGAGCTTCCTCTACGAGCGCTTCGACGAGATCTGCGACATCATGCGGAAGTACGACGTGTCGTTCTCGCTCGGCGACGGGCTCAGGCCCGGCTCGATCGCGGACGCCAACGACGCCGCGCAGTTCGCGGAGCTCGAGACGCTGGGCGAGCTGACGAAGATCGCCTGGGACAAGGGCTGCCAGGTGATGATCGAGGGCCCCGGCCATGTGCCGATGCACAAGATCAAGCAGAACATGGACAAGCAGCTCGCCGTCTGCGGCGAGGCGCCGTTCTACACGCTCGGCCCGCTCACAACCGACGTCGCGCCCGGCTACGATCACATCACCTCGGGCATCGGCGCCGCGATGATCGGCTGGTTCGGGACCGCGATGCTCTGTTACGTCACGCCGAAGGAGCATCTCGGCCTGCCGAACCGGGACGACGTGAAGACCGGCGTCATCACCTACCGGATCGCGGCGCACGCAGCCGATCTCGCCAAGGGCCATCCGGCCGCCAAGGTGCGGGACGACGCCCTGTCGCGCGCGCGCTTCGACTTCCGCTGGGAAGATCAGTTCAACCTGTCGCTCGACCCGGACACCGCGCGGGCGTTCCACGACGAGACCATGCCCAAGGAAGCGCACAAGGTGGCGCATTTCTGCTCGATGTGCGGGCCGAAATTCTGCTCGATGCAGATAACCCAGGAACTTCGGGCCGAGGCCAGAGCTTTGGAGGCGCAGGCGGGCATGCGCGAAAAGTCGCGCGAGTTCCTGGAACAGGGTGGCGCTCTGTATGTGGCTGCGGAATAGACCCTCAAGCGGGGCGCTTCGGCGCCCCTGCTCCGCTTGATCTCGCTGGAATACGGGGGAGGGGACCGGCGCGCTCGGCGAGCGCAAGAGCCGCGATTTATGGCGAGCAGCTTTGCCGTGACAGAGATGCTCACGGCATGGAAACTGCACATAATAGCGCCGTGATGGAGGGTCATCATGGATTGGCTGCTCAAGCTCGCCTTTCGCCAGATCATCGAACGCGGTTCGCTGATCATCCGTTCTCCGTCCGGACAGACGCTCAGCTTCGGCGACGGGCAGGGCCCCCCGGTCAGGATCCGCTTCACGGATCGCAGGGCCATCGTCGCGCTCGTCCTCGACCCTGATCTCAAACTCGGCGAACTCTACACGGACGGCCGGCTGGTCGTGGAGCAGGGCGGGATCTACGACTTCCTGCGACTGGTCCACGACCAGCCGGCCGCGCTCCGGAAGCCGCTGCTCGGACGTCTGGTGGATCGCGCCCGGCTGGCGCTCCGCTGGCTCTCGCACAGCAACGGCGCCGCCCGGTCCCGCAGGAACGTGGCGCATCATTACGACCTCGACGGCCGGCTGTACGACCTCTTCCTGGACGACGACCGACAGTATTCCTGCGCCTATTACGAGACGCCGGAGGCCACGCTGGAGGAGGCGCAAGGCGCCAAGCGGCGGCACATAGCGGCCAAGCTCGCCATTCGGCCGGGCGATCGCGTGCTCGACATCGGCTGCGGCTGGGGCGGGCTCGGCCTCTATCTGGCCGGAGTGGCCGGAGCCGGCGAAGTTCTCGGCGTGACGCTCTCCCAGGAACAGCTCGCGACGGCGCAGCGCCGCGCCAGGGAGTCCGGGCTCGACGGGGCGGTGCGGTTTGAGATGCAGGACTACAGAGCGGTCGAAGGGCGCTTCGACCGGATCGTCTCGGTCGGCATGTTCGAACATGTCGGACTGCACAACCAGCGGACCTTCTTCGAGAAGTGCAAGAGCCTGCTCGCCGATGACGGCGTGATGCTGCTGCACACGATCGGCTTGTCCGACGGGCCATGGTTCACCAACCCGTGGATCGACAAGTACATCTTCCCCGGAGGCCATCTGCCGGCGCTCTCGGAGCTGATGCCCTGGATCGAGAAGTCGGGGCTCGTCCTCACCGACGTCGAGATCCTGCGGCTGCACTACGCCTCCACGCTGCGCGACTGGCGCGAGCGCTTCATGGCGCGGCGGGATGAGGCGGCGAAGCTCTATGACGAACGCTTCTGCCGAATGTGGGAGTTTTATCTCGCCGGCTGCGAGGCGGCGTTTCGCTGGCGCAACGTCGTGGTGTTCCAGCTCCAGCTTGCGCGCAGGCAGGACGCGGCGCCGCTCACGCGCAACTACATCGAGGACGGTGAGGCCGCGCTGCGCCGCGCCGAGGCGGGCCGGGCCGCGGCTCCCGAAGGCCGCCGGCTGGCGTCTGTCTGAAGGCCATGGCCGCTCGCCTTGGGGACGAGGAGCGGACCGCCGGCGCCTCTCGCGGCATTCCGGTCCCTGAGCGCTTGCGCCGGATGGCGTGAACAGCCATAAGCCTTGCCTCCCGTTGGTCTCGGGGCGTAGCTCAGCCTGGTAGAGCGCCTGCTTTGGGAGCAGGGGGTCGCATGTTCGAATCATGTCGCCCCGACCAGCGCCGCACTGTTTGAATGAGGCCGCGTTCATGTCCGCGCGCATCTACAAGCCCGCCCGCAACGCCATGCAGTCGGGAACCGCGAAAACAAGGCGATGGGTGCTGGAGCACGAGCTCGCCGAGGCGCGCCGTATCGAGCCGCTGATGGGCTGGACCTCCTCGGGCGACACGCGCCAGCAGGTGCGGCTGTTCTTCGACACCAAGGAGGAGGCGATCGCCTACGCCACGCGCGAGGGCATCGCCTACCGCGTGGAGGAGCCGAAGCCGGAGGCGCCGCCGCGGGCGATGGCCTATGCGGACAATTTCCGGGCCGGCCTGCCGGAGCCCTGGACGCACTGAACGTTCCGGCCCCGTAGCTCAGCTGGACAGAGCAGCAGCCTTCTAAGCTGTTGGTCGCAGGTTCGAATCCTGCCGGGGTCGCCATCAAAAGCGTTCAGTGTTCAATGAATTCTGGCTGCGATCAGCTTCAGCCAACGACCTCGATAAGAGAACAGAACAACTCCCGCCATCGGTCGACCCTGCGCGGTCAGCGCCTGGAGCTGCCGCAGCTTCGCGACGATCTCTTCAGGTGCGTGCCTCTTCCTCGAGCAGCCGCGTGCGAAGCAGCGCAGCTGCGCCGCCATCTGGCTGAGGTCGACGCTCCTTCAGTAGATGGCCGCGCTGCGAGCGCAGCGCGCTTTATAGCCTCTCGGGTCTTGGTCAGCGCCGCGGTGATCACCTTGCCCCTGGCCCGCAGCCTCGCCAGTTGCGCCGACTGCTCGTCTTCGATCTGGATCGACGCGACCACCGGACGAACGCTGGCCATCGCGACCTCGCCGGCCAGGTGAGCTCGGATCGCGGTCGGCGAGGATCGAGCCAACTTCTTCAGCTCTTCGCCCCGCAGTGAGGTCGCCCACCGTGCCTGCGCCTGCCAGATCCCCGAAGGCAGGAGGTGGAACAGGCGCCGACGCGGTCCTGCCTGACGATCCGCAGGATGGGGCCTCCCGGAAGCCGAGCACCCGGTATATCGCCTGCGGGTCCGGCGACCTGGAACCGGTGTGGGAGATCATCCAGCCGGATGAGAGCACTATTGCGCTCTCGGCGGCCTTCCGGAAGAAGATCGGCCTGCTCCGTCTGAGTGCCGACGACCGCAAGGACCGTGACCTACGCTTGGTGTTCGGCTCGGCGCTCGACAGACTTCCCGAGGCCCTCATTCTGAACCTGCTCTTCGGCCGGCCGCCCTCGTGGTCGCTCGAAGATCATCGCGAAGCCGCGAGCACCTATAAACGGAGGCGGTCGCATAAGGACGGCTGTCAGTTCCCCGCTCTCGTCGAAGCGGCCCTCATCTTAGCTCTGGCTGAGCGCCACAAAGCCGCCGGCGATACCGCGCTGGGGGATGCCGTCTTCCAGCCGCGCCATATTCGAGGCGACGAAGAAGGCGCCGCCGCGCTGGAGAAGAAGGGCCAGCCCGTCGACTTCCCGGCGCTGCTGAGGGTGGAGCCGGACATCGGCACGACCAACATCCGTAACGTGGCTTCTTAGCACTGACGGCGGTAGCTTGGGATCGAGCAGCGCTGCGTCGTCCCGATGACGTCCTTCTCGAGTAGGAGCGGCCCTGACGGCGAGATGAGGCCGGTGTGGTTGGCGCTTAACGATGGACGGCCGCTCTGCGTGTGCGCCGGACTCTGACCAACTGGAGCTAAGTCCGGAAGAAGTTCGAGGGCGAGGTGACCTGCGACGTCCATGGTTTCCTCACGACGGAGCCGAACGCCGTCGTGGCGCCGATTCATCCGAAGGCGATCCGGTCATCCTCACTACGCTCAAGGAGATCGAGGTCTGGATGCGCGCGTGCCTGGGATGAGGTGAGGGCGCTGCAGCGGCCGGCCGCTGCCTGATGACGCGCTGAGGATTGTCGCGCGAGGGGGGAAGAAGGACGTATAGTGAACCGCTCCGGGATTCCCGGAGGCTCCAACTCCTGAGTAGGATGGAGCGATGACGAGCAAGACGACGAACAAGTTTTCGCCTGAGGTGCGCGCTCGCGCGGTGCGGATGGTGCTGGAGCACGAGG
>NZ_JBJKEX010000104.1:0-8968 GCF_045505405.1 Hansschlegelia beijingensis
TGCCATAGATCCAGTCGAGGCCGGCGAGCGCCCTGCTCGCCGGCCTCGACTGGATCTATGGCTGGCGCGACGACGCCTGAGATCAGCGCGCCAGCTTGGCCGCGATCTCGGCGACGTGCCGCCCCTGGAAGCGGGCGCCGTCGAGTTCGTTCTCGGACGGCGCGCGCGACCCGTCGCTCTTGGCCAGGGTCGACGCCCCATAGGGCGATCCGCCGGTGATCTCGTCCATGTTCATCTGGCCTGCGAAGGAATAGGGCAGACCGACGACCACCATGCCGTGGTGGAGCAGTGTGGGGATGAAGCTCAGGATCGTGCTCTCCTGCCCGCCATGCTGGGTGGCCGTGGAGGTGAAGACCGACCCGACCTTGCCCACGAGCTTGCCGGAGAACCACAGTCCGCCGGTCTGGTCGATGAAGGAGCGCATCTGCGAGGCCACCGTGCCGAAGCGGGTCGGCGCGCCGAAGATGATCGCGTCATACTCGGGCAGTTCATCGACCGTGGCGATCGGCGCCTTCTGGTCGAGCTTGAAGTGGCTCTTCTCCGCGATCTCCTGCGGGACGGTTTCCGGAACCCGCTTGACCGCGACCTCGGCGCCCGCCTGGCGCGCGCCCTCGGCGACCGCGTCGGCCATCGTCTCCACGTGGCCGTAGGTGGAATAGTAAAGCACGAGGACTTTGGTCATGACTGGCTCCGTTCGCTTGTGGGCTTGACGCCCTGACTGACGAAGAAGCTGATCGTTGCGCGCGGCGCTGGCAAGCGGGTTGCCGGCGAAGTGTTATTTGCGTGAAAGCAAATTAGGGCGCTCGTTTCCTGCGTCCGGGGACGGCGCGGGAGGGACCATGAGCGAAGAACGGTTTGGTTCTCTGATCCTCAGGCGCGAGGGGTCCCGCGCTTCGATCGTGATCGACCGCCCCAGCAAGAAGAACGCGATCGACGAGGCCACCTGGCGCGCCTTCACGGACGCCGCGGCCGCGATCGCCGCGGACCCTGAAGTCGCCGTGGTGGTCGTGCGCGGCTCCGGGGGCGCGTTCAGCGCCGGGGCCGACATTGGGGAGTTCGTCGCCCTCGCCGAGGCCGACGAGATGCGGCGGGAAGCGTTCGCGAACGCGGTCCGGAACGGCGAGGAGGCGGTGGCCAGCATTCCCCAGCCCACCATCGCGCTGATCGACGGGGCTTGCGTCGGCGGCGGCTGCCAGATCGCACTCGCCTGCGACATTCGGATCGCAGGATCCGCCGCGCGCTTCGGCGTCACGCCGGCGAAGCTCGGCATCGTGTATCCTGTCGCCAGCACCCGCCGGCTGGTCGCGGCGGTCGGGCCGTCGGCCGCGAAGGAGCTGCTTTTCACCGGGCGGCTGATCGACGCGGAGAGGGCGGCCGCGATCGGCCTCGTAGACCGCGCCGTCCAGCCCGAGCGCCTCGAGGCCGAGGTCGACGAACTGGCCGCGGCGATCGCCGCCAACTCCCGATACTCTCTCGCAGCCGCGAAGCGAACCGTGGACGCCCTCGGCGACCCGGAGCCTGACCTCGCGACGCTTGAGGCGCTCTGGCGCGGCGGATTCTCCGGAGAGGACCTGATCGAAGGCGCGCGCGCCTTCCTGGACAAGCGGCCGCCGCGCTTCACATGGCGGCGAGCGCAGGCTCCTCAGCCGGCTTCGTGAACCCGGCGGGGTTGTTTGACAGCGCGGACGCAGCGCTATCATCTCGCATCCGCAGTAATCATCTCATGGGAGCGGACATCAGATGACGAGCCGCATCCTCGCCGTGGATCCCTTCGACCTCGTGGTGTTCGGCGGGACCGGCGACCTCGCTTATCGGAAGCTGTTTCCCTCCCTCTATCGCCGGGACCGCGACGGGCAGATCACGGACCCGAGCCGGATCATCGGCGTCTCCCGCCGCCAGCTGAGCCGCGACGAGTTCAGGAAGGAGGTGAGCGAGGCGCTCGAAACCCATGTCACGGCTGAAGAACGCGAAGGCGACAAGCTTCGGCGATTTCTGGATCGGCTGGACTATCATGCCGTCGACGCCGACCACGACGAGGGCTGGGAGGAGCTCCGGGCGTCCATCGCGGACGGCCTGGACCGGGTCCGCGCGATCTATCTCGCGACCTCGCCGAACCTGTTCGACGCGATTGCCCACGGCCTCGCCAAGTTCGACCTGATCACGCCCAAGACGCGCGTCGTGCTGGAGAAGCCTCTCGGCCACGACCTCGCGTCAGCGCAGGAGATCAACAACGCCGTCGGCGACGTGCTGCCAGAGAGCCAGATCTACCGGATCGACCACTATCTCGGGAAAGAGACGGTTCAGAACCTGATGGCGCTGCGCTTCGCCAACGTGCTGTTTGAGCCGGTCTGGAACTCGGCTCATGTCGACCACGTCCAGATCATGGTGGCGGAGAAGATCGGCGTGGAGGGCCGCGGCGGGTACTACGACACCGCCGGCGCCCTTCGCGACATGATGCAGAACCACATCCTGCAGCTGCTCTGCCTCGTGGCGATGGAGCCGCCATCGGCGATGGAGGCGGACGCGCTGCGGGACGAGAAGCTCAAGGTGCTCAGGGCCCTCAAGCCGATCGACGACAGCAACGTTCGGACCCTGACGGTCCGGGGCCAGTACCGCTCGGGCGTGATCGACGGCAAATCGGTGCCCGGCTATCTGGAAGAGCTCGACGGGGTCGACGAGAGCACGACCGAGACCTTCGTGGCGCTGAAGGCCGAAGTGCAGACTTGGCGCTGGGCCGGCGTGCCGTTCTACCTGCGGAGCGGCAAGAGGCTGCCGACCCAGGTGTCCGAGATCGTGATCCAGTTCCGGCAGGTTCCGCTGTCGATCTTCGGATCGGCCGGCGGCTTCCTGGCCCAGAACGCTCTTGTCATCCGCCTTCAGCCGGACGAGGGCGTGAAGCTCTATCTGATGATCAAGGATCCCGGCCCCGGCGGCATGCGGTTCCGGGAGGTTCCGCTGAACCTCTCCTTCGCAGAGACCTTCAAGGGCCGAAACCCGGACGCCTATGAGCGGCTGTTGATGGATGTCATCCGCGGAAACCAGGCCCTGTTCATGCGCCGCGACGAGGTCGAGGCCGCGTGGGTCTGGGCCGATCCGATCCTGGAGGCGTGGTCCCGGCTGGGCCAGCCGCCGGCGCCCTACACCGCCGGCACCTGGGGACCTTCAAGCGCCGTGGCGCTCATCGAACGGGACGGCCGAACCTGGCGCGAGGACCCCTCATGATCGGCGTCGACAGGATCCATCTCCGGACCTTTCCGGATCGAACCACCCTGGCGCAGACGCTCGCCGCGGAGATCGCCGACGCCCTGCGCGCCCAGGTCGCCAGAGGCGACGCGGCCACTCTGGCCGTCTCAGGAGGCGGCACGCCGAAGAAGTTCTTCCGGGAGCTCTCCACGGCGGAGCTCGACTGGGAGGACGTCACCGTCACGCTGGTCGACGAACGCTGGGTGCCTGAGACGGACGACCGGTCCAATGCGCGCCTCGTGAAGGAGAACCTGCTTCAGAACGAGGCCGCCGCGGCGACGTTCGTGCCGCTGGTGACGGACGCGGGCTCGCCGGAGGGCGGCCTTCTCGAAGCGCAGGAGCGGATCGCCGATCTTTCGGGGCCCCTGACCGCCGCAATCCTCGGCATGGGGGGCGACGGCCACACGGCCTCGTTCTTCCCCAAGGGCGACCGCCTCGAAGACGCCCTCGACATGAGCGGCAAGCTGCTGGTGGTCCCGATGCGCGCCCTCGCGGCGATGGAGCCCCGCATCACCCTCACCTTGCCGATGATCCTGGCCGCGAAGTCGCTGGTGCTCCACATCGAGGGAGACAGCAAGATGGCGACCCTCGAGAAGGCGCTCGCCGGGGACGATCCGCTCGAGATGCCGATCCGGGCGGTGATCGAACACGCTCCGCGTCCGCTGGAGGTGGTGTGGGCGCCCTGATCGCCCGCCAGAAAGCCCGAAACCGGATTCGCAATGACCCTCCACCCGCGCATCGCCGCCGTCACCGAGATGATCGTCGCCCGCAGCCGGGACGGCCGCGCGCGCTATCTGGGCGAGGTCGAGCGCGCCGCCGCCGCCGGACCGCATCGCGCGGCGCTCTCCTGCGGCAATCTCGCCCACGGCTTCGCGGGTTGCGGCCATGACGACAAGGCGGCGCTCAAGGGCCAGCAGGTTCCGAACGTCGCGGTCGTGACCGCCTACAACGACATGCTCTCGGCGCATCGTCCCTATGAGCGCTACCCCGAGCTCATCCGCACGGCCGCGCGGGAGGCAGGCGCGGTCGCCCAGGTCGCAGGCGGCGTGCCGGCGATGTGCGACGGCGTCACGCAGGGCCAGCCCGGCATGGAGCTCAGCCTGTTCTCGCGCGACGTCATCGCGCTGGGCACGGCGGTCGCGCTCAGCCACGACATGTTCGACGCCGCGCTCTATCTCGGCATCTGCGACAAGATCGTGCCGGGCCTCGTCATCGGGGCTCTGGCCTTCGGCCATCTGCCGGCGATCTTCGTTCCCTCCGGGCCGATGCCAACCGGCATCTCGAACGACGAGAAGGCGCGCGTCCGGCAGCTCTACGCCGAGGGCAAGGTCGGGCGCGCCGAACTCCTCGAGTCGGAGTCGGCGAGCTATCACTCGCCCGGCACCTGCACGTTCTACGGCACCGCGAACTCCAACCAGATGCTCATGGAGATCATGGGCCTTCACCTGCCCGGCTCGAGCTTCGTGCCGCCCGACACCCCGTTGCGGGACGCGCTGACTCAGGCCGCCGTCCGCCAGGCGCTGGCGATCACGCGGTCCGGCAACGGCTACGCGCCGATCGGCCGGGTTCTGGACGAGAAGGCGTTCGTGAACGGCATCGTCGGGCTCAACGCAACCGGCGGTTCGACGAACCACGCCATCCACCTGATCGCGATGGCCAAGGCCGCCGGCATCACGCTCACCTGGGACGACTTCGACCATCTCTCGGCCGCGACCCCCCTGCTCTGCCGGATCTATCCGAACGGCTCGGCGGACGTGAACCACTTCCACGCCGCCGGCGGCATGCAGTTCCTGATCCGCGAGCTGCGCCGCGCCGGCCTGCTCCATGACGACGTGCTGACCGTCATGGGCCATAGCCTCGCAGACTACGAGAAGGAGCCTGCGCTGGTCGGCGAGGAGATCGTGTGGCGCGAGACGGACGCCGCCAGCCGCGACGAGAGCGTGCTCCGCCCCGCCGCCCGGCCCTTCGATCCCGAAGGCGGGCTCAGGCTGCTCAAGGGCAATCTCGGCCGCGCCGTCATCAAGGTCTCGGCGGTCAAAAGGGACCGCTGGATCATCCAGGCGCCGGCGCGGGTGTTCTCCTCCCAGGACGCGCTGGAGGCGGCGTTCCGCGCAGGCGAACTCGACCGCGACGTGGTGGTGGTGCTCCGCTTCCAGGGGCCGAAGGCCAATGGCATGCCCGAACTGCACCGGCTCACGCCTGCGCTGTCGGTGCTGCAGAACCGCGGCCACCGCGTCGCGCTGGTGACGGACGGCCGGATGTCCGGCGCCTCGGGCAAGGTGCCGGCGGCGATCCACGTCACCCCGGAGGCGGCGCATGGCGGGGCGATCAGCCGGATCCACGACGGCGACCTGATCCGCCTGGACGCGGAGGCCGGCGTGCTCGAGGTCAGGACCCCCGCCGGGGAGTTCGAGAGCCGCGTCCCGGCCTACGAGGAAACCGAGCCGCAGTTCGGCATGGGCAGAAACCTTTTCGCGGCCTTCCGCGCCGCGGTGGGCTCGGCGGAACAGGGCGCGAGCGCCATCTGACGGCCGCCCAGCCGCTCTGGAGAGAAGAATGAACGAAGCCCGCGACGCGATTTTTGAACGGCTGTCCGCGCATCGGCATGAGGTCGAGCGGACGCCCCTGAGGCGCATGTTCGCCGACGATCCGCACCGCTTCGCGCGCATGTCGATCAAGCTCGAGGACCTGCTGTTCGATTACTCCAAGACGCGCACGACGCCCGAGACGATCTCGCTGCTCGTCGAACTCGCCCGCGCCTGCGACGTGGAGGGCCGCCGCGACGCGATGTTCTCCGGCGCGAAGATCAACACGACAGAGGGCCGGGCTGTCCTGCACACCGCCCTTCGGGCGGCTGAGGACGCCCGAATCCTCGTCGACGGCCAGGACGTCATGCCGGAGGTGCTCGCGGAGCGCCGGAAGGCCGCGCAGTTCGCCGAGGCGGTGCGCAGCGGCGCGCTCATGGGGGCGACCGGCGAGCGCTTCAGCGACATCGTCAATATCGGCATCGGGGGCTCCGATCTCGGGCCGGCGATGGCCGCGACGGCGCTTACCCCCTACACGCAGGCCGGCCTGCGCGGACACTTCGTCTCGAACGTGGACGGCGCCCATATCACCGACACGCTGAGGCGCCTCGATCCGGCCCGCACCCTCATCCTCGTCGCGTCCAAGACCTTCACCACCCTCGAGACCATGGCCAACGCCCACGCCGCCCGCGGCTGGCTCGTCGGGGCGCTCGGTGAAGCCACGGTCGGCGCGCATTTCGCGGCGATCTCGACCAATGTCGAGGCGGTGGAGGCCTTCGGGATGTCCGAGGAGCGCATGTTCCGCTTCTGGGACTGGGTCGGCGGCCGCTACTCGATCTGGTCGGTCATCGGCCTGTCGCTGACCATCCTGATCGGCGCGCAGAATTTCCAGGCGTTCCTGGACGGCGGCCGGGAGGTCGACGAGCACTTCCGCGATGCGCCGCTCGACCGCAACATCCCGGCGCTCATGGGCCTGCTCGGCGTCTGGCACCGCAACGTCTGGGGCTTCGGCACCCATGCGGTGCTGCCCTATGACCAGCGGCTCGCGCGCTTTCCGGCCTATCTCCAGCAGCTCGACATGGAATCGAACGGCAAGCGCGTCACGCTTGACGGGGCGCCCGTCGAGCGCGCGACCGGGCCGATCGTCTGGGGCGAGCCAGGCACCAACGGCCAGCACGCCTTCTACCAGCTGCTGCACCAGGGCGCCGACGTCGTGCCCGCGGATATCCTGATGGCCGCCCTGCCGCACGAGAACGTCGGGGATCAGCACGCGATGCTGCTCGCCAACGCGCTGGCGCAGGGCGAAGCCTTCATGAAGGGCCGCACGACCGAGGAGGCCGCCGCGCAGCTGAAAGGCGCCGGCAAGAGCTCCGAGCAGGCGGAGGAGCTTGCGCCGCACAAGACCTTCCCGGGCGACCGGCCGACCTGCGCGATCGCCTACCGCACGCTCGATCCGCGCACCCTTGGACGCCTGATCGCGCTCTATGAGCACAAGGTGTTCACCCAGGGCGTGATCTGGGGGATCAACTCCTTCGACCAGTGGGGCGTCGAGCTCGGCAAGGAGCTCGCCTCACGCCTGATCCCTGTGATGAAGCGGGAAGCCGGCACGGAGGAGCTCGATTCGTCCACGCGCGGCCTGGTCGATCACCTGCTCGCGCTGCAGGGGCAGACTGGATGAGGCACGGCACGCTGCGGCGGCCGCTGCAGATGGATGCGGCCGCCGCGGCGCATCGCCGCTAGACTCAGCGATTGCTTGACTTATCGGGCTTAGCCCCGCACATGTCTCCTGTCGCTGGATAAAGTGACACTCGCGTCCAGGCCGCGTGACGCCGGCTCTCGCCGGACCTGCCGGACGCCTCGGAACCCTCATCGACAGCCCAGATCACGCGGGGCGCGTCTCAACGCACCCGCCATAGCCGTGCGCCCATGAGAGGCGCGGCGGCCGATGGCTGCATCCGGAAGACTGAACTTGACCAAATTCACCGATCTCGGCCTGTCCGCCCCCGTCCTCGACGCGCTGGCGGCGGAGGGCTACGAGACCCCTACCCCGATCCAGGCTCAGGCCATCCCGACCGTGCTCGCAGGCCGCGACCTCATGGGCATCGCCCAGACGGGCACCGGCAAGACGGCCGCCTTCGCGCTTCCCATCATCGAGCGGCTCGCGGCCAACCCCCGCGTCGCGCCCCGCCGCGGCTGCCGCGTCCTCGTGCTGTCCCCGACGCGTGAGCTCGCCAGCCAGATCGCGGAGAGCTTCCAGTCCTATTCGCGCAACCTGAAGCTCTCGGTCGCCGTCGTGTTCGGCGGCGTCGCCGCAGGTCCGCAGGTCCGCAAGCTTTCGGGCGGCGTCGACATCCTCGTCGCGACCCCGGGCCGGCTGCTCGACCACATCGACGGCAAGATGCTCAGGCTCGACCAGGTCGAGCACTTCGTCCTCGACGAGGCCGACCAGATGCTGGACCTCGGCTTCATCCACGCGATCCGCCGCATCCTGCCGATGCTGCCGCATCGCCGCCAGACGCTGTTCTTCTCCGCCACCATGCCGAAGGCGATCAAGGAACTCGCCGACGCCATGCTGCGGGACCCGGCGACCGTGGCGGTGACGCCGGTGGCCAAGACCGCCGATCGCGTCGAGCAGAGCGTCATCTTCGTCGAGCAGTCCGGCAAGCGGGCGGTTCTGGCCGAGCTTCTGAGCACGCCGGACCTCGGCCGCGCGCTGGTGTTCACCCGCACCAAGCACGGCGCCGACAAGGTCGTCCGGCAGCTCAGCGAGGCCGGCATCGACGCCGCGGCGATCCATGGCAACAAGAGCCAGGCGCAGCGTGAGCGCGCGCTCGGCTCGTTCCGCACCGGGCACCTGCGGGTGCTGGTCGCGACCGACATCGCCGCGCGCGGCATCGACGTCGACGGGGTCACCCATGTGGTGAACCACGACGTCCCCAACGTGCCGGAGTCCTACGTTCATCGCATCGGCCGCACAGCGCGCGCGGGCGCCGAAGGTGTCGCGATCTCGCTCGTGGCCAACGATGAGCGGGCCTATCTGCGCGACATCGAGCGACTGATCCGACAGTCCATTCCGGCGACGGACAGGCGTTCGGAGGCCGGCAAGGCCGAGCCGGAAGGCGACGGCGCAGCGTCCCAGAAGACTCAGCGGCAAGGCCGCCCGCAGGGGCAGCGGCCCGGCGGCGGCGGACGTCCGCAGC
>NZ_JBJKEX010000105.1:0-8963 GCF_045505405.1 Hansschlegelia beijingensis
CGCGCCTGCCCCGGCGCACCCGCTCGCGGTCTCCTTCGCCGTCGCCCTCGAGACCCAGGAGGAGATCGACCGCCCGCCCGCAAGCCGGTCGCCCCGGCGCCGCTCAGCTTCTCCTCGAACTTCGACCGGGCGGCCTATGAAGCCGCGATCGCCCGGACCGTCGAATACGTGCTCGCCGGCGACATCTTCCAGGCGAACGTCGCGCAGCGCTTCCTGGCGGAGCTGCCGGAGGGGTTCGACGCCTGGGCGTTCTACCGGCGCCTCAGGACCCGCAACGCAGCGCCCTTCGCGGCCTATCTGGACTTCGGCGACGTCGTGGTGGCGTCGAGCTCGCCGGAGCGCTTCGTCCGGGTCGAGGGCGACCATGTCGAGGCGCGGCCCATCAAGGGCACGGCCAAGCGCTGGACCGATCCGATCGCGGACGGCTCCTCCTCGCGCGCGCTGCTCGGCTCCGAAAAGGACCGCGCCGAGAACGTCATGATCGTCGACCTGCTCCGCAACGACCTGTCGCGGGTCTGCCGGCCCGGCACGGTCGAGGTCCCGACGCTGTGCGGGCTCGAGACCTACGCCTCGGTCCATCACCTGGTCTCGGTGGTGACCGGACGGCTGCGCGAGGGGCTCGGCGTCGTCGACCTTCTCCGGGCGAGCTTCCCCGGCGGCTCGATCACGGGCGCGCCGAAGCTGCGCGCGATGGAGATCATCACCGAGATCGAGCGCCACGCCCGCGGCGTCTATTGCGGATCGATCGGCTGGATCGGCTTTACGGGCGACGCCGATTTCAACATCGCGATCCGGACCGCGACCCTCGCCCGGGGCAAGGCGCTGTTCCAGGCCGGCGGCGGCATCACGGCGCTGTCGGACCCGGCGGCCGAATATGACGAGACGCTGACCAAGGCGCGCGCCGTGTTCGACGCCTTCGGGGGGCGGCTCGCCGAACAGGCCGAGCACGCGCAGCCGTTCGCGGCCGCCGGAGGTCTGCGATGATCCTCGTCCTCGACAATTACGACAGCTTCGTCTTCAACCTCGCGCGCTATTTCGAGGAGCTCGGGCGCACGACCGAGGTCGTCCGCAACGACGCCGTGACGGTCGACGAGATCGAAACAGCGCGGCCCGACGCGATCGTGATCTCGCCCGGACCCTGCACGCCGAACGAGGCCGGGGTGTCGCTCGATCTGATCCGGCGGCTGTCCGGGACGGTCCCGATTCTCGGCGTCTGCCTCGGCCATCAGGCGATCGGGCAGGCCTTCGGCGGCCGTGTCGAACGGGCCCGGCGGCCGCTGCACGGCCGCTCCTCCCGGGTCCGGCATGATGAGGCGGGGCTCTTCGAGGGGCTGCCGAACCCGGTCGCGGTCGCGCGCTACCACTCGCTGATCGTCGAGTTCGACGAGGGATATTCCGGGCCGCTCGCGGTCACGGGCCGGTCGGAGGAGGGCGAGGTGATGGCGCTCGCGCACAGCCGGCACCCGACCTTCGGGGTCCAGTTCCATCCCGAATCGATCCTCACCGAGGGCGGGCACAAGCTGCTCGAGAACTTCCTGACGATCGCGGACCGCCGCCAGCCATGCATCGCCTGAACGGAGTTCCGGTCGAGAACGGCGCGACCGCCTTCGATCTGGCGGATCGGGGCCTCACTCTCGGCGACGGCCTGTTCGAGACGATCGCCGTATTCGGCGGCCGGCCGGCGCTGCTCGACGCGCATCTCGACCGTCTGGCCACGGCCGCCGCCGAGATCCGCCTGCCGGTCGACCGCGGCTTCCTCGAGGCCGAGGTGGCGGCGCTCGCGCAGGGCGCGGCCGACGTCGTGGTTCGCCTGACCGTGACACGCGGGGCGGGCGCGCGGGGCCTCGCCTTTCCCGGCGATCCGACCCCGACCGTGATCGCTTCCTCGTCGCCCTATCCGGCGGGCGCGTTGTTCTCTGCCGTCCGCCTCGCCCAGGCGTCGATCCGGCGCAACCCGACCTCGTTCGCCTCGCGCGCCAAGACGCTCTGCTATCTCGACAACGTCATGGCCTTCGACGAGGCGCGGATGGCGGGCGCGGACGACGCGCTGATGCTGAACGTCGCGGGCCGGGTCGGCTCGACCGCGATGGCCAATCTGTTCGCGATCCTCGACGACGAACTCGTCACGCCGCCGCTCTCGGAAGGAATCCTGCCCGGGATCATCCGCGCGGCGGCGCTGGAGGTCGCGCCGACGGTCGGGCTTGAGCCGGTGGAGCGGCCGCTGACGGTCGAGGAGCTGATGCGCGCCGACGCGGCCTTCGCCACCAACAGCGTCCGGCTCGTCATGCAGGTGAAGGCGGTCGACGGCGCGGCGATCTCCCGCGCGGCCGAGCCGCTCGTCCGCCGGCTCGCCTCAGCCGTGGCGCATGTCTGCGGCGCGCCCCAGCCGGCCTGAGCCAGCCGGGAAGCTCAGGGCAGGGCGTCGTACCCGGGGCCGAACCCGTTCAGCGAGACCGGCACCCCGATGCCCTCTTCGGGCGTCTGGAAGATGATGAAGGTGGCCTGCTTGCCGGTCTTCAGCTGGTTCACCAGCTTGTCCTCGAGCACGACCTCGGCGACGCAGCCGTTCGGCAGGCAGCGCACGAAGCCGGCGCGGCCGACCTCGGTCTGGTCGATCCTCAGGCCGAGGCCGGAGGGCAGCAGCACGCCGAGCGGGGCGAGCACGCGCAGCAGGCGGCTCTTCTTGTCGGCGGTCTTCAGCACGATCACGGTGAGGCCGACGTTCGGACGGTCCTCGGCGGTGACGCTCTGGACGAGCGCGCACTGCTCGCCCTGCGCGCCCGGCGGGGTGTCGCAGCGCATCTGCCAGTCGCCATGCGTCGCCTTGACGGCGCCCTGAGCCGCGGCTGCGACCGGCGAGAGGGCGGCGAGGGCGGCGGCGAGAATCACGGCCGCGGAACGTTTGGAGGGCACGTTCGGCTGTCTCCCGGTGCGTGGTGTCAGGGGGCGTAACAGAGCCCGGGGCGGTGTCAAGAGAAGCCGGCTCGCGAACGCCAGCGCTCTGAAAGCACACAGCTTCGGGGCGATTTCGCGCCCAAATGCCGCATCCGCGCCTACGATTGGTCACATTGAGCTTTGCTGCCGCTTATGGTTTCAGAAAGCCGCTAAATTGGGCGGGGACCACGGCGAGTGTGGTGCGCCGGAACCCAGCGAGGCGAAATGCGGCGTCGCCAAGGCTTACGGCCTTGCGGGGCGGCGTACGCGCGTGACAACAAAGGGGGCCCTGCCAAGGGGCTTCGGGAAGCGACGAGAGGCTCGCAGATATGCTTCGAACCGGACGTCCGACGACGATCCTGGCCGCCGCGCTCGCAGCGACGATCGCAGCCGCCGCTCCGGCTCTTGCAGGAACGGGGCAGCCCTCGCCGTGGCAGCTCGGCCTTCAGGGTGCGGTGACGCCGATTTTCCATCAGGCGCACTCCTTCCACGCCTTCTTGCTCGCGATCATCACGGTGATCGTGCTCTTCGTGCTGGCGCTGCTGGTCTACTGCGTCGTGCGGTTCCGCGAGGAGAAGAACCCGGTCCCGTCGAAGACGACGCACCACACCCTGCTCGAGGTGGCCTGGACGATCATCCCGGTGCTCATCCTGGTGGTGATCGCGATCCCGTCCTTCCGCCTGCTCTACGCCCAGTACTCGCCGCCGCCGGCCGACCTGACGATCAAGGTCGTGGGCCGCCAGTGGAACTGGGACATCGTCTATCCCGACGCGAACGAGCTGACGCTGACCCAGATCATGCTGGAGCCGGAAGAGCTCGAGCCCGGCCAGCCCCGGCTGCTCGCGGTCGACAACAACGCCGTCGTGCCGGTGAACAAGGTCGTGCGCGTCCAGGTCACCGCCGAGGACGTCATCCACTCCTTCGCCATGCCGTCCTTCGGCGTGAAGGTGGACGCGGTGCCGGGCCGCCTCAACGAGACGTGGTTCAAGGCCGAGAAGGAAGGCATCTATTACGGGCAGTGCTCCGAGCTCTGCGGCCTCGCCCACGCCTTCATGCCGATCGCGATCCAGGTCGTGAGCGAAGACACCTACAACAAGTGGCTGGAGGCGGCTAAGACCGACACCGAAGCCGCCAAGAAAGTGCTCCAGCAGGCGAGCGCGAGCTCCCTGACGTCGGTCGCGTCGCGCTGACGGCCTGAAAGAAGACTGAGGAGACGATCGCCATGGCGACAGCAGCGACGCACGGGCATACGCCCGCTCATCATGCGCACCCGACGGGTTGGCGCCGGTACGTCTATTCGACGAACCACAAAGACATCGGGACGATGTACCTGATCTTCGCGATCTTCGCCGGCATTCTCGGCGGAGCGCTGTCGATCGGCATCCGCATGGAGTTGCAGAATCCCGGGATGCAGATCTTCGGGGATCCGAACCTCTTCAACGCGTTCGTGACCTCGCACGGTCTGATCATGATCTTCTTCATGGTCATGCCGGCCATGATCGGCGGTTTCGGCAACTGGTTCGTGCCGCTGATGATCGGCGCGCCCGACATGGCCTTCCCGCGGATGAACAACATCTCGTTCTGGCTGCTGATCCCGGCGCTGGGGCTGCTGATCATCTCCATGTTCATGCCCGGCGCGCCCGGCTCGCATGGCGTCACGGGCGGCTGGACGATCTATCCGCCGTACTCGACGACCGGCCAGCCCGGTCCGGCCATGGACTACGCGATCCTCGCGCTGCACATCGCGGGCGCCTCGTCGATCCTCGGCGCGATCAACTTCATCACCACGATCTTCAACATGCGCGCCCCGGGCATGACGCTGCACAAGATGCCGCTGTTCGCCTGGTCGGTGCTGATCACCGCCTTCCTGCTGCTGCTGTCGCTGCCCGTTCTGGCCGGCGCCATCACCATGCTGCTGACGGACCGCAACTTCGGGACGACCTTCTTCACGCCGTCCGGCGGCGGCGACCCGATCCTGTTCCAGCACCTGTTCTGGTTCTTCGGCCACCCGGAAGTGTACATCCTGATCCTGCCCGGCTTCGGCATGATCAGCCACATCATCGCGACCTTCTCGAAGAAGCCCATCTTCGGCTATCTCGGCATGGCCTACGCCATGGTGGCGATCGGCGTCGTCGGCTTCGTCGTGTGGGCGCACCACATGTACGTCTCGGGCATCTCCGTGAACACGCAGGCCTACTTCGTGTTCGCCACGATGGTGATCGCGGTGCCGACGGGCGTGAAGATCTTCTCCTGGATCGCGACCATGTGGGGCGGCTCGATCTCGCTCCGCACCCCGATGATCTGGGCGATCGGCTTCATCTTCCTGTTCACGGTCGGCGGCGTCACGGGCGTCGTGCTCGCCAACGCCGGCATCGACCGCTCGCTGCACGACACCTATTACGTCGTGGCGCACTTCCACTACGTGCTGTCGCTGGGCGCCGTCTTCGCGATCTTCGCGGGCTGGTACTACTGGTTCCCGAAGATGTTCGGCTACATGTACAACGAGACCATCGGCAAGGTGCACTTCTGGGTGACCTTCGTCGGCGTCAACCTGGTCTTCTTCCCGCAGCACTTCCTCGGACTCGCGGGCATGCCGCGCCGCTACGCCGACTATCCGGACGCGTATCACGGCTGGAACATGGTCTCGTCGATCGGCTCCTACATCTCGGCCCTCGGCGTGCTGATCTTCCTCTACGGCGTGTTCGAGGCGTTCTCGAAGAAGCGGGTCGCGGCGGCCAATCCGTGGGGCGAAGGCGCCACCACGCTGGAGTGGACGCTGTCCTCGCCGCCCCCGTTCCACCAGTTCGAGACGCTGCCGCACATCAAGTGACGGCGACCGGCGGAAGGCGCTCGCGCCTTCCGCCCCAAGCCGAGGATCGCGCCGGGGGGCGCGGCCCTCTTCAATGAAGGAACTGCGTTCGGCGCCGCCCTCGCGCGCGCCCGAACGAGCAAGGCGTATCTCCCCATGTCGCTGATCCAGGAAGACCGTCTCGAGCGCCCCGCGCTCCCGGCGTTGCCGGGGCCGAGCCTCGCCGGCGTCGACGACTACCTCGCGCTTCTCAAGCCGCGCGTGATGTCGCTCGTCGTCTTCACGGCCCTGACCGGGATCGTGCTCGCCCCCCAGGGCATCCATCCGGTGCTGTCGGCGATCTCGCTGCTCTGCATCGCGATCGGGGCCGGGGCGTCGGGCGCGCTCAACATGTGGTGGGACGCCGACATCGACGCCGTGATGGCCCGCACCGCCAACCGGCCGGTTCCGGCCGGCCGCGTCATGCCCGGCGAGGCGCTCGGCTTCGGCGTCACGCTGTCCGTCGGCTCGGTGCTGATGCTGGGCCTCGTGGCGAACTGGCTCGCGGCCGGGCTGCTCGCCTTCACGATCTTCTTCTACGCCGTCATCTACACGATGTGGCTGAAGCGCTGGACGCCGCAGAACATCGTCATCGGCGGCCTCGCCGGCGCCATGCCGCCGATGGTCGGCTGGGCCGCCGCGACCGGCTCGGTCAGCTTCGGCAGCGCCGTCCTGGTTGCGATCATCTTCATGTGGACGCCGCCGCATTTCTGGGCGCTCGCCCTGGTCAAGTCCGACGACTACAGCCGCGCGGGCGTTCCGATGCTGCCCTGCGTCGCTGGTCCCGACGAGACCCGCCGGCAGATCCTGCTCTATTCGCTGGCGCTCGCGCCGCTCGGCGTCGCGCCGGCCTTCATCGGCCTCGGCGGCCCGATCTATCTCGCCGTCTCGACCGTGCTCGGGCTGATCTTCGTGCAGCGCGCCTGGGTCGTGTGGCGGGTCCGCGAGGGCGAGCCCGCGCGCCGCGCCGCGATGCGCCTGTTCGGCTTCTCGCTGGTTCACCTGTTCGGCCTGTTCTTCACCCTTCTGGCGGAGAAGGCGCTCGGCGTCGCCGCGCTTCCCGATCTGCTCGCCGGCTGGATGTGACGCCGTGGCGGATGAACCCGAAAAAGGCGTGGTCCTCACCGAGGAGCAGAAGCGCCGCCGCCGTTCTCGCAGCATCGCGATCGCGATCGCGCTCGCCGTGCTGGTGTGCCTGTTCTACCTCGTGACCATCTTCAAGATGGGCGCGGACGTGGCGAACCGATCGCTATGAGCAAGGACGAACCCGACATCAGGAGCCCCCGCGGACGGCGCGACGTCGTGGTCGCGGCGAGCTGCGTCGCGGTCGTCGCGGCGATGGTGGGCGCGTCCTACGCCGCCGTGCCGCTCTACGACATGTTCTGCCGCGTGACGGGCTTCGGCGGCACCACCCAGGTCGCGACCAGCGCCCCCGGGAAGGTGCTCGACCGCGAGATCACCGTGCGGTTCGACGGCAACGTCGCGCCGGGGCTCGGCTGGAAGTTCGGGCCCGAGCAGAACGAGATGAAGGTGCGGATCGGCGAGACCAAGCTCGCGCTGTTCCGCGCGCAGAACGTCTCGGACAAGCCGGTCACCGGCACCGCGACCTACAATGTGACGCCCGAGCAGTTCGGCGCCTATTTCTCGAAGGTTCAGTGCTTCTGCTTCACCAAGCAGACGCTGCAGCCGGGCGAGTCGATGGACATGCCGGTGGTGTTCTTCGTCGACCCGTCGCTCGCCGACGAGCACGGGCTTGACGGCATGAGCCAACTCACCTTGTCGTACACGTTCTATCCCGACAGCGCGGCCAGATCGGCCTCCGCAGCCGGGACGGAACGGCCGAAGACCTGAAGAGCGCGCGCCGCGACGGCCCGGAGAACTGGCCGCGCGGAACCTGAGGAAACCTGGGGGACCCCGATGGCCGACGCCCACGCGAAGCATCACGACTACCACCTCGTCGACCCGAGCCCATGGCCCTTCGTCGGCTCCATGGCGGCCTTCGTCATGGCGGTCGGCGCGGTTCACTGGTTCAAGGGCGCGCCCCCCTATGTGGCGCTGATCGGCCTCGCGGGCGTGCTCTACACGATGGTCGCGTGGTGGCGCGACGTCATCAACGAGGGCAACAGCGGCTTCCATAGCCGCGTCGTCCAGCTGCACATGCGCTACGGCATGATCCTGTTCATCGCCTCCGAGGTGATGTTCTTCGTGGCGTGGTTCTGGGCCTATTTCGACGTCGCGCTGTTCCCCGGCGAGGCCAACCAGTTCCAGCGCACCGAGCTCACCGGCGGGGTGTGGCCGCCCAAGGGCATCGAGACCTTCGATCCCTGGCACCTGCCGCTGCTCAACACGCTGATCCTGCTGACCTCGGGCACCACGGTGACCTGGGCGCACCACGCGCTGCTGCACAATGACCGGCGCGGCCTGAAGCTCGGCCTGCTGCTGACGGTCGTGCTCGGCGTGCTGTTCACGGTCTGCCAGGTGATCGAGTACCGGGAGGCGACGTTCAGCTTCCACGGCAACATCTACGGCGCGACCTTCTTCATGGCGACCGGCTTCCACGGCTTCCATGTCATCGTCGGCACCATCTTCCTGCTGGTCTGCCTGTTCCGCGCGATGGCCGGGGCGTTCACGCCGAAGGCGCATTTCGGCTTCGAGGCGGCCGCCTGGTACTGGCACTTCGTCGACGTGGTCTGGCTGTTCCTGTTCGCCGCGATCTACGTCTGGGGTCAGGGGCCGGCCGTCGCGCACTGACGCGAGGCTCCTCGACCGAATATCGGAGGCCGCCGGCGACCGCCGGCGGCCTTAGCCGTTTGAGGGAAGAAGCCACGATGGACGACGGCCGGGCCGTCATGTCGAGCGGCGCCTCCGCTCTCGCCGGCGCCGTCGGGCGCTGCCCGGCCTGCGGCCGGGGCCGCCTGTTCGACGGCTACATCAAGCTGCGGCCGTCCTGCGCGGCGTGCGGCCTGGACTTCGGCTTCGCCGATTCCGGCGACGGTCCGGCGGTGTTCGTCATGCTGGTCGCGGGCTTCGCGGCCCTCGGCTTCGTGCTCTGGGCGGAGCTCGCCCTCGCCCTCTGGTCGGCCAGAGGCGCGCGCCGGATTCCGCCATTCGTGGCTGTCGGAGACCCCGGGGTGTTCGCGTCGCGGGCGGCGCTCCTCGGGATCGATCTCCCGCTTGCCGA
>NZ_JBJKEX010000106.1:0-8957 GCF_045505405.1 Hansschlegelia beijingensis
CTCGCGGACCCGACGCCGCTCGCGGTGCTGCCCGCCGGCAGCGTCTATCGCCAGCGCGCGCTCGAGGCGCTGTCGTCGGCCGGCCGCAAATGGGCGATCCGCACGGTGAGCGACACGATCGCCGGCCTTCAGGCGGCGGTGCTGGCGCGGCTCGCGGTCTCGGTGTTCCCGCAATGCGCCGTGTCGCCCGGCATGCGGCGGCTCGGCGAGGAAGAAAGGATGCCCTCGCTTCCCGGCATCGGCCTTGTGCTGCTGCGCCGCCCCGCAGGCGTCTCGGACGCAGCCGAACATCTCGCGCAGTTCATCTCCCGCGCGCTTCCGTCCGCGGCGCCGTTCCGGCCGTCCGTCCGGGAGGGGTGAGGCGGGCGACGCGACGAACCCGTACGCAGCCACAGATGATTCAGAACTGAACGCTTTTGATGGCGACCCCGGGTGAATCGCGACGAGCTAGTTCTATTAATGGGTTAGCCATCGCAACCCGCCTCTCGTGCGCAGTGCAGGATCAAAGGCATACGGGACGCTCTCCCAAACCTTTCCGCATATCCACCCTTCGCCCGCCCTCGCCATAGGAGGCGGCCGATGAGCGACGCAGAGCTGCGGTACGACGACATCATTGCCCCGATGTTGAAGGACGTGGCCGATCGATGTCGCGAATCGGTATGGACCTAGTCGCACGTGTAGAGTGGGGGCATGGCGAGGCCGGGATCACGCTTCAGGGGCGGACCGATAGCATCGGCCAGATGCTGACGAGGTACGCGGCCCTCTCGCTCGGCAACGTGAATAGCATGTGAATAGAGCTGATCCGCGCCGTCGATCTCTCCCGATCTGTGTTCCTGAACCGCTTCGGTTCGTCCACCTCCACCCTGGGAGCGCGGAATGACCGGGACCACCCTCTCCCATCGCAGTCTCGGATGAGATCGAGGCCTGCCGCGGATGTCGTGGCACCGGCTGGATCATCGCGACCCAGCGGCCATCCACCTCGGGGGCACCAAGCCAACTGTCCCGCTCAGGGGAGGTTGCCCGCGATGTTCCGAATGGCGGATCGAGAAGCTCCTTCATGAGTTTGAGTACGAAGTCACGCGCCGCATGATGGAGGGAGACATCGACGAAACGATCGGGTTCAGATTTTACGTCCTGATCTCTAAGGCGATCCCCATGGCGCCGTCGACCGCCGCTTCGTGACAACGGCAATCCACCGGGGGATGATGGATCCGTCCGAAATTAAGTCGAGGCTCAAGGTCATCAAGTGATAGCCCGCCCCTCTCTCCTCTGCGCCCTCACCTTCCCGGCTTTCATCAGCCAGTCGGACGTACATGTACTATGCAAGGGAGGCGGTGATCTCCGAGCGAGGAAGTCAACCTTCAGCGCACGAGCCTCTTGGAAAAACGGGTGGTGATCTCCCCAGCGCTGGCCGCCGGTAGCCGAGCGCGGAGTCCGAACGGCGTTGTAGTGCCTCCGCCAACCTTCGATCACGACCTTGGCCCGGCGAGCGAGTAGAAGATTTCGCCGTTGAGGATATCTTCCCGTCGGCGGGCGCTGAAGCTCCCACAGAAGCCGTTCCCCCAAGGGCTACCCGCTCTATGAAGGCGGCTCGAGAGCCGATGGCGACGATCCCTTCACGGACGCCTTTGCCGCGGACTCCGGGCGTCGTTCGATCGGATGTCGTCGGGCGCTCCGCGGAGGATGAACAGGTCTGACAGCACGTCGATGACGTCGGTCGACCTGGGCCGCTGGCCGATCCGGATCGCAATGCATTCGCGCGTGAACTCGTCGATCACGTTGAGCATCCTGAACTTGCGGCCATCATAGGTTCAATCCTCGACGAAGTCGTTGCATCAGACGTGATTGGGCCGCTCCCGTCGCAGCCGCACGCACGAGCCGTCGTTGAGCCAGAGCCGGCCCCGCTTGGGCTGCCTCGCCGGGACCTTCAGCCCCTCCCGCCGCCAGATCCGCTCGACCCGCTTCAGGTTCACGGCCCAGCCGGCCGACCGCAGCAGCGCCGCGATCCGCCGGTAGCCGTAGCGGCCATACTGGACCGCGAGAGCCACGATGTCGGCGGTCAGCGCCGCCTCGTCGTCCGGCCGCGTCGGCGCCTTGCGTTGTGTCGAACGGTGCTGGCCGAGCACGAGGCAGGCCCGACGCTCCGTCACGCCGAGCTTGGCTCTCACACGGTCGATGCAGGCGCGGCGGCGGGCGGGGCTGATCAGTTTCCCCGGGCGGCCTCCGCCAGGATCATCTTGTCCAGCGTCAGATCCGACACCGCGCGCCGAAGCCGGGCGTTCTCAGCCTCAAGCTCCTTCAGGCGCTTCACCTGGTCGCCCTTCAGCCCGCCATACTCGGTGCGCCAGCGATAGAATGTGACCTCCGTCACGCCGATCGAACGGATCGCCTCCGCCACCGGTCGACCCTGCGCCGTCAGCACCTCAACCTGCCGCAGCTTCGCGACGATCTCTTCAGCCCTATGCCTCTTCCTCGGCATCAGACAGTCCTCCAAATCGCCAAGAGCGATAAATCAGGGAGGACCACTTCTCAGGGGCAGACCACGCGCCATCCGTCCCCGGGTGATCATCGCTGCATAGAGCTCTCCTATTGGACCCGTGAGGTGCCGTAGCTGAATCCGCTCCACGTCACGACTCGCTAAAGAGACAACTCGATTATGCCGACACGCTTACCTAGCTCAAGACTAGACAGGCAAGATGGCCCGTTAGCTATATCGGACCAGCACTGATACATATCTTTCGAAAAGCGAATATCGTCAAATACGACGATAGACCCAGCCGTCGCTCTCGACCGTATTATTGAGAACTGGCTTTTAACGAACTTGCTTGTGTGGATAGCGTCTATAAAGGCAATATCGATGGTATCCTCCGGACGCAGCGTCGACCCGATATTATCCTCAAACGTTCCAAGGATGGACTCGAAACGAGAGCCTATGGACGCAAGATTTTCGATCGCGAGAGAACGCCACACCTCGTTCGGATCGAACGTAAGAAGCTTCCCATGTTTATTTGACTCCAGCCCCGAAAGCCAATACATTCCGGATACTCCGAACGCTGTGCCGATCTCTACGATCACGTTCGGCTTAATCTCCGCCACCAACCAAGCATAAAACGTGCCAGCGGCCTCCCCTGTCCGCACGTTATTGCTCGATCTCGAAAAGTTTTTTAAGCCTCTTCTATCGGTAGCTCCGTAAACCTCCCGGTATCCGTCCCACAATGGCTGAGCTCCAGCCTTCTGGGTTATTGCAGCCCTCTCTTCAATCAGCCCCCTCTTATCAAGACATGGGAACGAATTGCGACCGGCGCGCATAATCGACGTTAAGCGCGACCCAGCCCCCGCCTTAATTACCGAAACATCTAGCCAAACTGCCGTCATCTCGTCCTCGCCCTTTATATGCAAGACTACTGTGAAATATGATATCTGAATTCCACCATATTCCAACATAGAAGTTTTTCATTTCATCCGTACATTAGCTCAGCTCCCCTCATTCTTCGTTTCCTAGGCCTAGAGTTTAACGATACGCGCCTCTTGCATCTTCGAGCCAAAGCCAAAATACTACATCAAATCTCATCTGTACGATGGCCACTTAAATCAGTAAAAATACAAAATCAGCCCAATGATCCAATAAATGTTATGTCTTTATTTCGTTAATGCCCGTCAGTTCGCTTCGGTCATTAATTGAAAGATCGAGATGGTCACCTCTCGACAAGATCAGACGAAGCCCACCTGCTCATCCAAGTTCGCCTTACGATGCGATTCAATATCCTTCAATCGGCTCATAGCCGCCAACGCAGTGAGCCGATTGAAGGTACCTCCTTTGCGTTGGCGCGCCTAGCTCATCAAACGGCCACAGCCTCTGGTCCAACCCATGATATATCGATGCCGCAACCATCTGTGGCTAATTATCCAGATCTGCATCAGGCAAAGCCTGCTCTGAATAATTCAAAGAAAAGATCTTCTGACAGGCAACTCCGCCCGTCCACTCTTCGAAGATTGCTCTCTCGGCGGCATAGCGCCAAGCGAGAACGGTGGGGCGCGAATCGTAGCGGCAATGACCAATTTGACTTAAGGTCCGAAAGATCGAGTTGACCTAGCTAACCCGAAAATTGCCTTCAAAGCGAGCGAAAATATATCAAATCTTGCCCCTACAGCATCCCATCATGCTCCGCTCACAAACAAGCACGTAACCACCGGCCGTCAGCTTTGACGTCAAGCATTTATAAGGCCCACTTACAAGGCGTACGTCCGAGGAAAACTGTCGTCTAGAGATGAGATCTGTATCACTAATTTCGGCAGGTAACAAAGACGCGAAAGTGCGATTAAATCCCGCGCGTCAAGACGCCCAGTCGAAACAACCGCCTTGCGCGCCATCTTTCGATCAAGGACCGTAAAAAAATCATCAAACTTGAAATCCCCTCCCAGCAAACTACTCTCAGCCAAGCTGAGCCAGACCCATGGCACACCATACGCTTGACTTATGATTAATCCATGGAGTGACGTAGAAATGCAACATGTGGCCGATGATATTTCATCAACAACGGCGGCCGGCTCTCTCCTAACATCAACAATGTGAAAGCGATCATCGATTTCGTGGAAAGATTTTAGATGAGTATAGTGAGGCACCACCGCTATCTTGCCGGTAGCGGCAGTTCGAGCCGGACTATAGTACTTGGGCAACAACAAAGCCGGATCACCGAACACTCGGGGCGCTTCCCAAGACAGTTTTCGTGTAACCTCCCAGTGAGTCTTCAATCCCCGAAGCGCATGAATTTTACGCGGCTTCCGTGATTGAAGCTTAGTAACTTGCTCAGCTGAGAGAGATCCGATTGATCCGCTGCCCCAAATGTCGAGGCCAGGCCTGTCCAAAGAGTGGACAAGGGATCCAACCGTTGCCAGGCCTACCTGGCGTCCCTGAGCACCTCTAACATTCGTAACCTCGCGACCAGTCATTAAATTAACCAGCCAAGGGCCAATAAGATCCCCAAAGTTCGGCTTTTTCGCCCACCAATACAGTGGCACAGGTTTTGTCACGCTTGAGCTCCGCTAATTTGTATTATTCGCCTGCTGTATAGCGCTCATTGCCTCATCGTATTTTTTACTCAAGATAAGTTGGTAGACGCGCTTTGTCGCAGGGCGGCAGTTGGCCAAGGCTTCTTTCCGATGTTTTTTTAGGAATACACGCAGCTGTTCGAGCGCCCACAAGCGGCGATCAGCATCGTTTTCTTTCGGGATCAATTTCACATGCCTCATTAGCCTTGCCTGGTATTCGAGCCATAAAAAGTTTGTCTTCGGGAATCGCCTTTTCAACTCGCCTGCGGCGACAATACCCAGAGTCATCTCTATTTGCTTAAATCGACTAAGAAGATTGAATTCCGACAGCCTCGCTTGGGTAAGGGATTGGTTGTTGCTATCACAGCGTTTCCTATATATATAAGTCACATCTGGGATAGTCGTTGCGAGCTCGGCAGCAGCATATACGCTGTAGGAGAATACAAAATCCTCTGAGCTCATTCCCTCCGGGAACAGGATCTTCCTGTCATTCAGGAATTTTCGGCGAAACATTTTGCCGTGGATTGCCTGAATCTTCATTACTTCGGGTAACTCTGATACATTTCCAGTCTTTAATTCGGTAAACATCGGCTTTGTTGTATAAAGACCGCTACGTTCCCAGAATCGGCGGCGGTTACTAAGGACCAAATCGACTCCGTCGGCGGCCGACGCTCGCAGCGCGTGAAGTGCGCGTGGGGCAAACCAGTCGTCTCCGTCCAGGAAAATTACATATTCGCCATTTGCGTGTCTTATTCCCTTGTTTCGCGCGGCCCCCGGCCCGGCGTTTGCCTGAAGGATGATTTTGACCCGCGGCTCGCTTCTCAATAAATTAGACGCCAATTCAACGGTTCGGTCAGTTGACCCGTCATCGACCAAGATTATCTCGACCCCGTCGAAGCCTTGGTCGACAACCGAGCATATTGCTCTCTCTATGTACTTCTCGATATTATAGGACGTGATAATTACACTGAGGCGCGGCTTCATATTTGACTGCTCCTCGCAGATATAAACGAACTGGCTTGGTCGGCCGTCTCGGCTCTCGAATTGCCTTATTACGGGTAAGTGTCAAACGAAAAAATCCGCACCGCCCTACGGCCAGCGCGCTCTTGATTTGTTGATGAGAAAACGCACCGATTTTAGTAGGCGGGGCTTGACGCCTGGCTCAGTTGGGATATACGAAATATAGGGTACCCCCGCCGCCTAACGGGCCGCGGCGATGTTGCGCCGCCGCAGCGCAAATTGGAGTGGCCCGTTTCAGCGATAGTCGGCTCCTCTCGGGTGAGGAGAACTGGAGCACCTTCGCAGGGAGGGGTCGCCTTGCGCCAGCGAACGCACGAGCCGGCGTTAACCAGCGCCGCCCCCGCTTGGGCTGTATCACTGGATACCTTCAGCTCCTCTGGTCCTGTCGCCAAGCCCTTTGGACCAGCCGACGGAGCGCAGCGAGGCCGATCCGCTGGTAGCTGTAGCGGCCATACTGGCCTGTTGGCTGATAATGTCGGCAGCCAGCGCCGCCTAGCCGTCCAAACCGCGTCGGGACGTCGTAAGCGTCGTCTTCATGCCACATCCTTGAGCACGGCGGGCGCGTAGGCCCGTGGCAGCAGCTCGCCGATGCGGCTTGCAGATGACCGTGGACGATTGGGTCATTACGACGTTCGCGCGGTAGGCGTGCGGCTCCGCGCCATTGAGCTTTGCGGTTTCGATCAGGAAGGCGACCGTTGCCCAGCGTCTGGCTCCACCGTTGGAGCCTGCGAAACGGCGCGTTTCGTCGATCGGGCGGATCGGTCGACCGACGACGTTGCCGTCGATCTTGGCGCGGCCGTCGTCAAGGAAGCAAACTAGTGGCTCCCGGGGTGACACCGCGTACGATGGCTTCTGCGAAACCGCTCTTCTGGCTGATCTCGGCGCGCCAGCCGCAGAGCCAAGGCTCCAGCGCCTCGACAAGCGGCGGCTGCGGGCTTTGCGCTCCGCGTATCTTTCATTGGCTGATCGACCGCGAGTGAGCATCTGATAGCCCCCATAGCCGTCGACCTCAGCACTCGGACAAAGTCTTCGAGGTGCGCGATAGATCGCTCAGCCTTGCGGTCCGGCGCGTAGACACGGCGACGCCGGGCGGCCGCCCGTCCGGCAACGCGTGCGCCGGCGGTCCTCGCTGCGGTTCGACCGCATCGAGGCACCCGCCTCGGCGGCGTCCTCCCGCTGAACCTCTTCGCGGCTCAGCTCGAGGCGGTCGAGAGGCAGGCTCTCGGCACGCTGCCGCGACGCGATGACGCTGCAGTTCGTTCAAGATCTGCGCCAACCGGTCGTCGCTCGCTCGACCCGGTCTATCGCCTTGACGGCTACCGGGTCGTCAGGAAGCGCGTCTTCGTTCAGGGCCGGGCTGACCGAACGGGGACACAGTCCCGGCCCTTTGCGGCTCCCGACCTTCGACGACTGAGTCACCCTGCCGCGGGGGCCAAGGGTCATCCTGCTGCAATCCAGCCTGTGGTCCTGCCCTTCAGAACTGGTCCGGTTTGAACGCGACTTTTTCGGGCATCCGGATCCCTGCAGGACGGGATGCCGTGAAGCGCAGATGGTATTCGGACGAGCAGATCGCCTTCGCCCTTCGGCAGGCTGAGAACGGGACATTGGCCGAGGAGATCTGCCGCAAGCTCGGCGTCTCGGAGGCGACGTTCTACCGGTGGAAAAACCAGTTCGACGGTATGGGCGTCGTCGAGCTCCGCCGGCTGAAGCAGCTCGAGAAGGAGAACGCCAAGCTGAAGCGGCTCGTTGCCGATCTGTCCCTAGACAAGTCGATACTCCAGAACGTGCTGAGAAAAAAGTTCTGAGGCCCGATTGGGGGCTTCGGCCTCTTCCGATTTTAAAGCTTAAGCGTGTGTCGGAGCCGGCCCATCGCATTGAGGTGTTCACCGGCGTGGGCGGCCGGCGGAGTTGGACCGCGGCGGAGAGGGCGGCGATCATGGCCGAGAGCTGTGACGCCGAGGAGTCGGTCTGACCGGTTGCGCGGGGGCATGGTGTGGCACCGAGCAGATATGGCGGCGCGCGCTGCGTGTTGAGGCGGGAGGACCGTTCGGCCGGTGCTCGTAGCGCCACCCTCGGGGTCGGAGACTGCGCAGAAGCCTAATCGGACGCGACGCCCGTCCCGCGGTTCTCGGCGGCCAGGCGGGCTAATGGAGCTCGAGATCGACGGCGTCGTGATGTGGGTCGGCCGGACCGCTTGGGCAAAGACCGTCGCGGCGGTGATCCGGGCTTCAAAGGCAGAGGCGTGGCCGGACCGTGGGGATCGATCCGGGTGCTGATGGCGACGGGGCCGGTCGACTTCCGCAAGGGAGCGAAGACCTTGGCGGCGCTTGTGAAGGAGAGATGCGCGCCGACCATTCTCGGGCGCGGCGTTCGTGTCCCGGGGCAAGTGCGCCGATCGAGTGAAGCTGTTCTTCTGAGACTACGCGGGGCTGTGCCTTTAACGTCAAGCGGACGGAAAGCGGCGTTCCGCTAGCCGAACGTACATGATGGCGCGATGCGGCTGACGCCGGCGCAGCTCGGCGCGCTGCCTGCAGGGGCTCGACTGGCGGCGGATCCATGCGCGCCCTGACCGGCCCCATCGAGTGGTCCGGTTTGAATGTTAGCCCGTGAGCGTCTTGGCTTTGCCCCGGCCTCTGGTCCGCTCAGGATGCGACCTTTCGGGCGTGTTGAGCTTAGTGTGGAGTGGGCCCTTCAGGGTGGACGGGTCGCGCTTTAGGAATTGACCGTGGGCCGGGCTTTCAGAGGATGAGAGCCCATGACACGCCATCGATCCCACAGCATCGCGTTCAAGCGCCAGGTCGCGCAGGAGTTCATCTCCGGGGAGACCCTGCACGGCCTTGCGAAGCGGCATGACCTGTCGCGCAATCTGATCCGCTTGTGGGTACAGA
>NZ_JBJKEX010000107.1:0-8929 GCF_045505405.1 Hansschlegelia beijingensis
GCCGCGAGCGCCGAGGCTTCCGCCAGCGTGTCCTGCGCGGCGCGCGAGCGGCGGCGGACCGAGCGACCGAAGGCGGCGAGCGGCAGCACGATGACCGGGATCGCGATCAGCACCATCGCCGAGAGCTTCGGGCTGGTGACCACCATCATCACGGCCGCGCCGATGAACAGGAAGAGGTTCCTCAGCGCCTGCGAGGCGCTGACGCCGAAGGCCGACTTGATCTGGGTGGTGTCGGCGGTCAGCCGGGAGACGATCTCGCCCGCGCGGGTCGCGTCGTAGAAGGCCGGGGACAGCCGCGTGAGATGGGCGAACACCGCCTTGCGGAGGTCCGCGACCACGCGCTCGCCGAGCGTCGTCACGAACCAGTAGCGGGCGGCGCTCGCCACCGCGAGCATTCCGACGACCGCAAGCACCGCGCCGAAATAGGCGTCCACCATGCCCGGGTGATCGCGCGAGAAGCCGAAGTCGATCAGCCTGCGGACCGCGACCGGGATCGCGAGCGTCGCCGCCGAAGCCGCCGTAAGCGCGACCAGCGCGCCCACAAGCCGCCCCTTGTGCGTGAGCGCGTAGGGCTTGAGCGCCGCGAGCGGCCTCAGCGAACGGGAGCGGGGCGCGGCCTCCGTTCCGGCGTCAGCGGCGGCGGAGCGGCGTCGGGCCATGGGCGCGCTTCTTCTGGGTCGTTCCAAGCTTCATGCGCGGCCTTATTGAGCCCTCGGAGCCCTGAGGACAAGTCCGCGGCCGTCTCGTCGCGCGCGGTTGTCCGGCGGCGGCCTTTGCGATATAGGCTGCGGCCTGACGCCATCGCGACGATTTCAGACGCGCTGCGGCTTCTCGCGCGCAACCGACAGAGACGACCCATGAAGGCCGACATCCATCCCGACTACCACACCATCAAGGTCGTCATGACCGATGGCACCGAGTACGAGAGCCGTTCGACCTACGGCAAAGAGGGCGACACCCTCCAGCTCGACATCGACCCGAAGACCCATCCGGCATGGACCGGCGGCTCGGCGCAGCTGACCGACCGCGGCGGCCGCCTGTCGCGCTTCAACAAGCGCTTCGCCAACTTCGGCATCTCGAAGACCTGAACGCCGGCCTTATCGCCGACCTGCCCGACCCCGGCCCTGCGGCCGGGGTTTTCGTTTGCGCGGTCAGCCGCGGCCGAAGGCCTGGCGCAGCAGCTCCATCTGGCCCTCGAGCGGGTTGCGCGAGGGCTCCTCGGCGACCAGCTTGCCGTCGAGCTGCGCGTCGAGGATCTGCACGCGCTCCTGCAGCCGCCCGGCGCGCTCGACGATGTCGCGTAGCCGCTCGGGCAGCCGCCCGAAGATCTCCGGCGACAGCGTGGACGTGATCGGGCTGAGCCGCACCTTGCGCTTCTCGTCGCGCGCCTGATCGGCCGACATCTCGCCGTCATTGACCGCGCGCTGGACCAGCAGCCAGGAGGCGATCTGCATCAGCCGAGTGGTGAGCCGCATGCTCTCGGTCGCGTAGGCGATCGATTCAGGGCGGCCAAGGCTGCGGGATTCGGTCCGTCCGTCGCCGTCCAGATAGGCGGCGGTCTCCTCGACCAGCGCCATGCCCTCGCGAAACAGCGAGGTGAAGGCCGCAGAGCCGACCAGCCGCGCGCCGAACGACACCGCGCCGCCGTCGTCCGCTTTCGCGGTCCTGTCCGTCATCCTCGCCACCCTTCCGGAACGCCACGCGGGCGCCGCACGCTAGCGGGACCCGATCTTCGCATCAACGAGACCCGGTGGGCAAACGCCGGACCAACCGGCGGCTTGTCCCCAGCGGACCTCAGTCGAGGGTTACCGAAACGTTAAGCCAAAAAAAGGCCGCCGATGGGGGCGGCCGGAGGCGTTCATAGGGAGGCGTGCCGAGTGGGCAGGATCACCACTCGCCGATATTGAGCCGAGCGAAAGGTTAACCGAGCGTTAAGTCCCGAAGTCTCAGGAGCGAAAGAGCGAATCCGCCACGCTGCGGTGCGCGGTCTTGGCCGCGACCGCCGCCTCCAGGCGCTCGATTTCCGACTTCAGAACCGCGATGCGCCGCGTCAGCTCCTCCACCGACAGCGTCGATAGATCCTGCCCGATCACGTGCTCCCGCGCCGCCGCCGGGGCCCGGGGGAGTTCGTCGTCGAATGCGGCCATGTCTGATCTCCTGTCGCGCGCCGGGACTGGCGCCGTGCCGCAGCGGGACGTGCGGCTGCAAGGCGCCGCCGCGAGTCCCGATCCGGAGCGGCCGCCGAAGACGAGAAGTCCGGCCTCCGGCTCCGTTGCGCGGATATGCTGAAAGGCCTATATCCACGCGATCCCGTCATCGAGATATCGGTCAGGGCTCCGTCGCAGTTCCGGCGGACGGAGCGAGAGGAGTATTGCAGATGTCGAACGCGCCGCTGATGCCGAAAGCGACCGCGGTCTGGCTCGTCGAGAACACGTCGCTGTCGTTCGCGCAGATCGCCGACTTCTGCAAGCTGCACGAGCTCGAAGTGAAGGCGGTGGCCGACGGCGAGGCGGCGCAGGGCATTCGCGGTCTCGACCCGATCACCTCGGGCCAACTGACCCGCGAAGAGATCGAGCGCGGCCAGAAGAACCCGGACTACCGCCTGAGCGTGGCGGTGTCGAAGGTGCGCCTGCCGCCGATCAAGCCCCGCAAGGGTCCGCGCTACACGCCCGTGTCCCGCCGCCAGGACCGCCCGAACGCGATCCTCTGGCTGGTGCGCAACCATCCTGAGCTCAAGGACAGCCAGATCATGCGTCTGGTCGGCACGACCAAGACGACGATCGCCGCGATCCGCGACCGCACCCACTGGAACGCGCAGAACCTCGCGCCGGCCGACCCCGTCACGCTTGGCCTGTGCTCGCAGATCGACCTCGACTTCGAGGTGGCGAAGGCCGGCAAGGCCAATCCCGACGCGGTGCTCCGCAAGGAGGAGCCGGAGGACACCCTGCTGCCGGCCGAGGTCACGACCGCCGAGCCCGGCGCCGAGGCCGAGCTCGACGTCCAGAGCGTCTTCGCGAAGCTCAACCAGCTCAAGCGCGAAGATCAGGACGAGGACGACGACGAGGACCGCCGCTAACGCGGCCTCCCGGGGAGGCGCCCTGGCGTCTCCTCGTCACGTCAAGGACATCCGGGGAACGCGCAGCGCCGGCCGGCCACGGCCGTACGTAGTTGTACGCCTTTCGCTGAATACAATCTAAGGTAGCGTCACCCCTGCAGTCGCTCGCTCTGCGAGCGCGTCTTCAGGGGATCGCGCCAATGGCGGACCATCGGGCGAAGGGCGCGGCCGTCGGCGTCCTGGGATTTCTGGGTTTCGCCACGCTGGCGGCGCTGATCGGCTTCCTGGTCTACGCCGCGCTCGGCTGGCAGACCCAGCTGTTGTTCCCGATCGTGACGAGCCTGTTCCTGGCCGTCATCCTCCCGGTGACGACGATCGCGATCCGGCACCAGATCCGGCTGACGCGCATCAAGCTGATCAACCTGTTCGCGACCACCTTCAATCTAAGCATGGCCGCCCCGAGCGCCGCCGGACGCCAGCGCGCGCCGGTGTCGTTCGAGTTCGTCAAGGGGAAGTATTACGTCGACCTCGACTTGCGGGACGGGGAAGAGCCGAAGCTCGAGACGATCCCGCGCTTCCCGATGATGCTGCACGCGGACTGGATGCTGCTGGTCTGCGCCCTGCCCCTGATGGCCTACTCGTTCTTCTGGGGATTCATCCTGTTCGCGCCGATCATCGAGGTGCTCGAGCGCGACAAGAGCATCAGCGGCTGGCTGTGGGCGAGCTTCCTGTCGCTCGGGGGATCGCCGGTCAGCCTCATCCGCGACCCCGGCATGTTCGCCGCCGCGCACGCCAATCTGCTGACGGTGGGCGCGTTCTGTTTCGCCGGAGCCTATTTCTACTGCGTCCGGCTGCTGCTCAGGGCCGTCGGGGTGTTCGACCTCTCGCCGCTGACCTTCCTGCGGGCGTTCGCCCATATGGTGCTGGCCACCACGCTGGCGATCGTCCTGTATCGGGTGTTCCCGAGCGTCGCGGGCGCGGCCGACTTCATCAGGGACAGCGCCGCGTCCCTGGGGCTAGCGGACAGGCCCGCCCCCGGCGCGATCCCCGGCCCCGACCCTCGCGACGGCGTCAATTCGATCTGGCTGATGCTGTCCTTCGCGCTCGGCTTCGTGCCGGACGCAGCCCTGCAATATGTGCTGCAGCGCTCGGGCGTCCGGTTCAAGGACCGCTTTGTGGAGATCGAGGAGCACGCCAAGACGGTGCCGCTGACCATTCTGGACGGAGTGGACGCGTTCACGGCGTTCCGGCTCGAAGAGGCCAACATCTTCGACATCCAGAACCTCGCCACCGCCAATCCGATCATGGTCCACATCGAGAACCCCTATGGGATCTATGAGGCGATCGACTGGGTGGCGCAGGCGCAGCTCTGCACCGTGGTGGGACCAGAGCGGTTCCTGCTGCTCAAGCCCTACAACATCCGGACGATCTTCGATCTCGAGCGCGCAGTGCTTCCGGAAGAAAGCGACGAGTCGCTGGTCGATCTGGTCGGCGCCGTCCTGCTCACCGACTACGACCGCAACGCGCGCTGCCGGCGCGCGCTCAAGTTCGAGCCGACCTACGCCGGCGCGGCGCCCGCCGACGCTCCGGATCGCATGGCCTACAACGCCGGGGCGTTGACCAGGCAAGGCGTCCGACGCCTCGTCGGCCTGATGGTCGACGACCTGCACGTCCACCGCCTGCGGCAGATCTGGATGCTGATCGCCAAGGAGATCGGCCCCGGCTATGCGCGGCTCGACCCCCGGCCAGAACCGACGGGGCGCTGAGGGGCCTGCGCCCTGGGCTAGCGCCGGTCCGCCAGCGCGTCGCCGATGTCGTCGAGCGCGCCCGGGTCCTCGATCGTCGCCGGCATGGTCCAAGCCTCGCCGTCGGCGATCTTCTGGATCGTGCCCCGCAGGATCTTGCCCGAGCGGGTCTTCGGCAGTCGCGGCACGGTGAGTGCCTGCTTGAAGGAGGCCACCGGCCCGACCCGTTCGCGCACCAGCGTCACGATCTCGCGCTCGATCTCCGCCGGCGTCCGGTCGACGCCCGCCTTCAGAACCACGAAGCCGAGAGGCGACTGCCCCTTGATGGTGTCGGCGACGCCCACGACGGCGCATTCCGCGACGTCGGGGTGGCTGGCGATCGCCTCCTCCATGCCGCCCGTCGACAGCCGGTGCCCGGCCACGTTGATGATGTCGTCGGTGCGGGCCATGAAGAACACATAGCCGTCCTCGTCGATGAAGCCGGCGTCCGAGGTCTGGTAGTAGCCGGGGAAGCCCGTCAGATAGGCGGACCGGAAGCGCGCCTCGTCGTTCCACAGCGTCGGCAGGCAGCCGGGCGGCAGCGGCAGGCGGATCACGATGTTGCCGAGCGTGCCGGGCGCGACCTGGTGGCCCGCGTCGTCCAGGATCGTCACGTCGTAGCCCGGCATCGGCACGGTCGGGGAGCCGTGCTTCACCGGCAGCACGCCGAGCCCGAGCGGGTTCGCCACGATCGCCCAGCCGGTCTCGGTCTGCCAGCAATGGTCGATCACCGGGATTCCGAGAAGCTTCTCCGCCCAGGCGACCGTCGCGGGGTCGGCGCGTTCGCCGGCCAGGAACAGCGCGCGCATCCTGGAAAGATCGTGGCCCGCGAGCTTCTCGCCCCGCGGGTCCTCCTTCTTCACGGCGCGGATCGCGGTCGGCGCGGTGAACAGCGCGACCGCGCCATATTCGGACGCGACCCGCCACAGCGCGCCCGCATCGGGCGTGCCGACCGGCTTGCCCTCGTAGAGGATGGTCGTGCAGCCCGCGAGCAGGGGCGCATAGACGATGTAGGAGTGGCCCACCACCCAGCCGATGTCGGAGGCGCAGAAGAAGGTTTCACCCCGCTTCACGCCGTAAATGGCCTCCATCGACCAGGCCAGCGCGACCATGTAGCCGCCGAGGTCGCGCACCACGCCCTTGGGCGCGCCGGTCGTGCCGGAGGTGTAGAGGATGTAGAGCGGGTCGGTCGCCCGCATGGGCTCGCACTGGGCGCTGCGGCCGCGCGCGGCCTCGCGCAGCGTTGCCCAGTCATGGTCGCGGCCGGAGACGAGCTCCGCCTCGAGCTGCGGCCGCTGCAGCAGGACCACGGCTTCGGGCGCGTGGCTCGACAGCCTGATCGCCTCGTCGAGCAGCGGCTTGTAGGCGACCTTTCGGCTCGGCTCGACGCCGCAGGAGGCGGTGAGGATCACCTTCGGGCGGGCGTCGTCGATGCGCTTGGCGAGCTCGTTCGCCGCGAAGCCGCCGAACACGACCGAATGGATCGCGCCGAGCCGGGCGCAGGCGAACATGCCGACGAGCGCCTCGGGGACCATCGGCATGTAGATGACGACGCGATCGCCCTTGCGGACGCCGAAGTCCTGCAGGATCGCGGCGAAGCTGGAGACCTCGTCGAGCAGCTCCGCGTAGCTGTAGGTCCGCTTCGCGCCCGTGACCGGGCTGTCATAGATCAGCGCCGCTTGGTCGCCGCGGCCGTCCTCGACATGGCGGTCGAGCGCGTTGTGGCAGGCGTTGGTCATGCCGTCGGGGAACCAGCGGCCATAGGCGCCGAGCGTGGGATCGAACGCCTTGAGCGGCTTCTCGAACCAGTCGATCGCCTCCGCGGCCTTGAGCCAGAAGGCGTCCCGATCGTCCAGCGACGCCCTGTGGACCTCGCGATAGCTGCTCGTCATCGAACGCATCCCCGCCAAGGAGTAACCGGCTCGTAAGGGTCAGGGCCGCAGGGTGGTAGCCGAGCACCAAACCCCACTCCTTCCCGTCGAAGAGGATGGCATGACAGAGGGCCGGGAATCATCTGATCTCTTGGAGGAGAGCGGCTGCCCGGGATGCCGGGCGCCGTTCGAGGAAGCGATCACGATGGCCTTCCAGCCGATCGTGGACGTCGCCGATGGATCGGTGTTCGCCTATGAGGCGCTGGTGCGCGGCGCCGACGGATCCGGCGCGGGCGCGGTGCTGTCCCGCGTGACGCCGGAGAACCGGTTCGCGTTCGACCAGCTTTGCCGCCGCACCGCGGTCGAGCACGCCGCCCGGCTCGGCGTCGAAAGCCGGGTCAGCATCAATTTCCTGCCCAACGCCGTCTACCAGCCGAGCCTCTGCCTCGGCACCACGCTCGCGGCCGCGCGGCGCCACGCCTTCCCGATCGAGCGCATCATGTTCGAGGTCACGGAGGGCGAGCGGATCGAGGACCGGCCGCATCTCGTCGGGATCCTGAACGAGTACAAGCGGCAGGGTTTCATCACCGCGATCGACGATTTCGGCGCCGGCCATTCGGGCCTCAACCTGCTCGCCGAGTTCCAGCCCGACGTGATCAAGCTCGACATGGAGCTGATCCGGGGGCTCGACCACGACCGCGCCCGGCAGGCGATCGTGGCGAGCGTCGTCCGGATGGCGCGCGAGCTGGACATCGAGCTCATCGCCGAAGGTATCGAGACGGAGGGCGAGTTCCGCCGCCTGCAGGAAATGGGCGTGCGGCTGATGCAGGGCTATCTGCTCGCCCGGCCCGGCTTCGAGACCCTGCCGGCGGTGGCCCTGCCGGTCGCGGCCCACGCCGTCGGCGTCGCCTGAGCCGGAAAGAAGAAGGGCCGCCCCCGGAGGGACGGCCCTTCACATTGCAGATCGCGGCTTTTCGAGAAGGCCGCGGCCTTCGCCTTGATCAGGCGTGAATCCCGGCTGAGGCCAAGATCCAGGTCACGGCGTTCTGCGAACGGCGATTGGCGCAATGAGACACTGGATCACCTCCTTTCGGTTGTTGACGACAGAGCCCATGTGGGCCCGGCGCGGGACGACCGCAAGCTAAGCGCTCACGCGCCTTGCGGTTTTTTCGACCGCGCGCGGGCCGGCGGCTTGAAGCCGGGCCTTGGCGACCGATGATCCTTTGATGACTCCCCCGGCCGCTCTTCGCCTCGAACATTTCGCCCGCGCGGGCTTCGCCGCCCGCGGCGCCGTGTACTGCCTCGTGGGCGGGCTCGCGCTGCTGGCCGCGATCGGCTCGGGCGGCGACGTCGGCGGGAACAAGAGCGCGCTGCGCTCGCTGCTGGGCCAGCCCTTCGGGGCGGCGCTGCTGCTCGCCGTCGGGCTCGGGCTCGCCTTCTTCGCGCTGTGGCGGATCGTGGAGGCGGCGACCGACGCGGATGACTGCGGCTCGTCTCCCAAAGGGCTCGCGACCCGCGCCATCCACCTGCTGAGCGGCTTCGCCAACGGGGCGCTGGCGGTCTCGGCGATCAGCCTCGCGCTCGGCCTCGGCTTCAGCTCCGGCGGCGACGACCAGGCCGCGCAGGACTGGACCGAATGGGCGCTGGCGCATTCCTTCGGGCGCTGGCTCGTCGCGGCCGTCGGGATCGGCTTCATCATCGGCGGCTGCGTTCACGCGCTGAAGGGCTGGCGCGGCGACGTGCTGAAGCGGCTGTCGGTTCCTCCGGCGCGGGAGCGGTTCGCCAGATATCTGGGCCGGATCGGCTATGCGGCGCGCGGCGTGACCTTCATCCTGATCGGCGGCTTCCTCGTGGCCGCGGCCCTGCACGGCAACTCCAAGGAGGCCAAGGGACTGGGCGGCGCGCTGCACAGCCTCGAAAGCCAGCCCTATGGCTGGGCGCTGCTCGGCCTCGTCGCGCTCGGCCTGTTCGCATTCGGCGCGTTCGGCGTCGTGCAGGCGCTCTACCGGCGGATCCAGATGCCGGACCTTCCGGACGCGCCCAAGGCGCTGCAGCGCGCCTGATCTCAGGCGTCGAGCGACATCAGGCTGGCGTCGCCGCCCACCGCCGCGAGATTGACGCTGACGCTGCGCTCGCGCACGAGCCATTCGAGGCCGATCGCCTCGTCGCCGTCGCGCGCGGGGACCACATGGACCGGCACGACCGGGCCCGGCCGGGCC
>NZ_JBJKEX010000108.1:0-8894 GCF_045505405.1 Hansschlegelia beijingensis
GCGACCTGCTGGGCGTCGTCGCCGAACTCGCCGCCGCGCCGGCCCCGGCGCGGATCGAAAGCTTCTCGCCCCGCCTCGACGTGGCGGCGATCCGCCACGCGCGCGGCGAACTCCGCCTGTTCGCGAACTGACACGATGAGAGCCGCATGCTGCTGACGCCGACGGAACTCGAGCGCCTGACGATCTTCACGGCGGCCGAGCTCGCCCGAAAGCGCCGCGCGCGCGGGCTGAAGCTCAATCACCCCGAGGCGGTGGCGTTCATCACCGACGAAATCCTGGAAGGGGCGCGCGACGGCCGCTCGGTGGCGGACCTGATCGGCTTCGGCGCCACCGTGCTGACCAGCGCGGACGTTATGCCCGGCGTGCCGGCGATGATCGACATCCTGCAGGTCGAGTGCGTGTTTCCGGACGGCACAAAGCTCGTGACGGTCCATCGACGCGCTGCCGGGACTGGACGACGGCGTGGCCGGCTTCGAGCTGTCCGCGGCGGGCTTCGATCTCACGGGCGACGTGCTGGTCCTGTTCGGCTTCTTCGCCGGAGCCTTTGCGGCGGCGCTCTCCTCGGGCCGGTTCGCGCCTGCGACCGCGACCTTCCGCGACCTCGTCGAGATGGTCGTGGGCGGGTTCCTGGTCGGCTGGGGCGCCATGACGGCCCTCGGCGGCCTCACGGGCGAGGCGGTGGCCGGCGTCGCCGTCGGCGCCGTGTCCGGCTGGTGCTTTTTCGTGTTCGCCTCGGTCGGCGTCGTGCTGGCGCTGCACTTCGACCGGCGCGCGCCGGTGACGCACCCCGGCCCCGAGCCGACTGACGCGCCCGAAGACGCGCCCGACCCGTTCGCTCCCTAGCGCGCTGTGGCCTGGTAGAGCGCCCGCGCGTCCTTCTCGAACGCCGCCCGCGAGGCGTCCCGGGTGTAGAACATGTGTCCGCCCGGATAGACCTTCAGCGACACCCTTCCCGGATCGCCGAAGGCTGGAAGCTGGTCCAGAACCATCCTGGATTCCATGTAGGGCGTGACCAGGTCGGTCGCGCCGTGCGCGACCAGCATCCGGATCTTCGGATCCAGCGCCAGCGCCTCCCGCAGCGCGTCGACCGCCTCGGGGGGACTCTGCCGGTCGCCCCAGCGCCACTTGCGGCTGACCTCCGGGTTCAGCAGCTCGTAGCGACGGTCCACCCGGTAGCCCATGTCACGGGCGTAGAAGTCGACCGCCGCGCTGGTGAGCGGCGCGCGCGAGCCGTCGAGGATCGGATCGTCGAAGGTCATGCGCGCCGCGTGCGGGCGCGGATCGAAGTCGGTGACGTTGGCGTCGTAGAGCGAGCCCACGAGCCCCTTGGCGCGGTCGAGCTCCCGCACGAAGGACTGGATGTCGATCCGGCCGCCGAGCTGCCTGACGAAGGCCGGGTCGAGCCCGGTGAGCTCCGAGACGCGCGCCACGATCCGGTTGACGGCCTCCGGGTCGCGGGGGCCGCGCAGAAGATCCGCGAGATACTCCCCGGTCGCGTAGCTCTCGACGTCGGCGAGGTCCGCGCGCGTCACCGGCCCCTTCCGCTCGCGCGCCGTGGCGGCCATCGAGGGCAGCAGGTTCACCCACGGGATCGGCGACGTCTGCTCCGCCTGCCTCAGCCCGAAATCGAGCACGGGCGAGATCGCGATCAGGCCCCGGACGCCGACCCCCTCCCTCGTCTGCAGCGCCCGCGCGATGCGCGGCACGCGGAAGCCGCCATAGCTCTCGCCCGCCAGGTAGACCGGCGAGATCAGCCGGTTCTTGGCCGCGAGGTGCTTCGCCACGACGCGCGCCAGCGCGTCGATGTCGCCGTCCACCGACCAGAAGTTTCTCTGGGTCTCGTCCGAGCCGAGCGAGCGGCTGTAACCGGTCCCGACCGGATCGACGAAGACCAAGTCGGTGAAGGCGAGCCAGCTCTCGGGATTATCGAGGAGGATCGGCGGCGGGTCGGAGGGCGTGTTCCCCTGATTGCCGAACTGCACGCGCCTCGGGCCGAGCGCGCCGAAGTTGAGATAGGCCGAGGCAGCGCCCGGCCCCCCATTGAAGGCGTAGGTGACCGGACGCGTCGCGGGGTCTTCGCGGTTGAGCGTGTAGCTCGTGACCATCACCTCGGCGATGCGCTCGCCCTTGGGGTCGCTGAGCGGCACCGCCTCGACGCTCGCCGTGTAGGACAGCGTGTCGCCGCCTATGACGGCGTTCTGCTTGGAGGTGACGTCGGCCGGCAGGCCTCCGGGCTTCGGCTCGGGAATCGGCCACGGGGTGTCATCCGCCCGAAGCGGAGCGCCGACTGCGAGGGCGACGAGAAGGGCTGCCGCCGCGGCCCGAACGATTGCTGGGGTCATCCGCGGAAGGTGGAGCGCCCGCGCCGCAAGACGAGGGGCCTCACGCGCTTGTCGGCGCCGAGCGGCCGTCAGGCCTCCCGCTTCCATCGTCCATCCTCGGCCTGGCGCCAGTAGGTGAGCTCATGGCCCGCCGACTTGAGCGTGCGCCACTGCGCCCGCGTGGCGTCGAGCGCCTCGGGATCATGGCCGTCGAACAGGACGAGCGCGCGGGCGTAAGGCGCAAGATCCGGCGGCTGCGCTCCGTCGACCAGAACCCGCACATGGGCGCCGTTCGGGTTGAGCTCGGTGGTGGTGAGCCAGATCGTCTCCTCCGCGCCGTCGCCGTCGGCGGCGTGCGGAAGAAAGCTGTCGTCCGAATAGGTCCAGAGCGCGTCGTCGAGCGCGGCGATCCGCTCCGGCGCGGCGGCCTGGACGACGACCTTCCACTTTCGCTCCAGGCACTTTTCCAGCAGCGCCGGCAGGGCCTTCTCGAGCGGCTGGCTGGTCATCTGGTAGAACAGGACTTCGGTCATGCCCTGCCCCAGGCTGCATCGGTGTCGCGATAGCCGAGTCCCGATCGAGCCCCCGGCCGACGATGCTGGTCGCCTGCCGGCCAGGCGTCGAGGGCGTCCCGGATGGAGATGTCGCCCTCGACGTCGCGGTCCTTCATCTCCCGGGTCGACAGATCCGGCGGCGAACCGTCATGGTCCCGCCGCCGGTTCACCTCACGCCTCGTAGTAGTCGCTCACCAGCCGGTCGAGCAGGCGGACGCCCCAGCCCGAACCCCAGCTCTTGTTGATGTCGCTCGCGGGTGAGCTCATGCCGGTGCCGGCGATGTCGAGATGCGCCCAGGGCGTGCCGTTGACGTGGCGCTTGAGGAACTGCGCCGCCGTGATCGAGCCGCCATGCCGGCCGCCTGTGTTCTTCATGTCCGCGAAGCGCGAGTCGATCAGCTTGTCGTATTCGGGGCCCATCGGCATGCGCCACACGGTCTCGCCCGTGGCCTTGCCGGCCTTGAAGATGTGGTCCGAGAGCGCGTCGTCGTTCGAGAACAGGCCCGCGTGGTCGATCCCCAGCGCGATCAGGATGGCGCCCGTCAGCGTCGCGAGGTCGATCATGAACTTCGGCTTGAAGCGATCCTGCACGTACCAGAGCACGTCCCCGAGAACGAGGCGGCCCTCGGCGTCAGTGTTGATCACCTCGATCGTCTGGCCCGACAGCGAGGTCAGGATGTCGCCCGGACGGTAGGCGGCGCCGTCCGGCATGTTCTCCACGACACCGATCGCGCCGACCACGTTCGCCTTGGCCTTGCGGGAGGCGAGCGCGTGCATCAGGCCGACCACGCAGGCCGCGCCTGCCATGTCGCCCTTCATGTCCTCCATGTTCGCGCCGGGCTTGATCGAGATGCCGCCCGTGTCGAAGATCACGCCCTTGCCGACGAAGGCCACGGGCTGCTCGCTGCTGTCCTTGGCGCCGTTCCAGCGCATGATGACGACGCGGCTTTCCTGCTCGGAGCCCTGGCCGACCGCCAGCAGCGCGCCGAAGCCCGCCTTCCTGAGCGCCTTCTCGTCCAGCACCTCTACCTCGACGCCCAGGGCCTCGAGTTCCTGGGCGCGCCTGGCGAACTCCTTCGGCGTCAGCACGTTCGGCGGCTCGTTCACCAGCGTGCGGGCGATCTCGACGCCTTCCGCGAGGCCTTCCTTCGCCTTCCAGGCCTTCTTGGCCGCGCCGTCGTCGGCGACGGCGAGCGTCACCTTCGCGATCGGCTGCGGCTCGTCGTCCTTCTTCTTGGTCTTGTAGGTCTCGAACACATAGCTGCGCAGCCGCAGACCGACCGCGAGGTCGGCGGTGGCGGCGAGATCGGGAGCGACGGCGCCCGCCCCTTCGACCATGACCACGACGCCGTCCGCGGCGGCCGGCAGCTTGCCGCGGATCTGGCCGCCGAGCTTGACCCAGTCGGTCGGCTCCTTGCCGTCGCCCAGGCCGACGACGATCAGACGGTCGACGTCAGCGAGCGCCGGCGCGAGCATCTCGAAGCTCTGGCCCGCCTTGCCCTTGAACCGCTCGGCCGAAGCCGCCCGCGCCAACGCCGCCTCGACAGGCGCAAGGAAGGCTGCGGTCGAAGCCCCGAAAGCGAAGTCCGGCGCGGCGAAGACGACCAGCACGCCCGAGGCTTTCGCATCGAGCTTCTGGAAGCCGATCTTGAGCGGCGGAGCGTTCTGCGTCGTCGGCTCGGAGTGCTTGGACATCAGGGCTCGCTCCTGCGGAAAGAGATCAGCGTCGCCGTGTATGGCTGAGGTAACGCGAACTTCAGGGTGTTTCCTCTATACGACACGTTCGTCACGTTCCAGCGTCGCTCGGCGCCGGAGGGTGGAACGGCCTTGCATTGGCGGCGCCCCAGCCTCCAAGCTCTCGGCGGGGAAGCGTCCGCACGTCGTATCGGGTCAGCATGAGAACGGTGGGTCCGTATGGAACGAAGCTCGAGACGGGCTGCGGGACACGGCTGTCCGGCGTCGAATCGAGCCTGATCCGCCGGACGCCGACGCCGGCCGGACCCCTGCGGCGATCTGCGTCCCTCTCGGATTTGAGCGGGTCGGCCACGGCGGGCGAATTCAAGTGGCGCCCCGACGGCCTTCGTGCTTTATCTCGCCACCGAGTTCGCCGGCGTATCGGGGGCGGCCGGACTCGTTTGTTCGGCGTCCGCCGTCATTCTGTTGTCCGCCCTCTTCTTGCGCCGAAACAAACGGCGCCCCAGCCGACGAGGGAGGACGGATGACGCTCGCGCCGCGCGCCTCCTCCCGCCGGTCAGGCGCCGTTCTCGCCGCCTTCTTGCTTGCAAGCACCGCCGTCGCGCTCGCGACGGGTGGAGCATTCGCGCAAGGCGCCCAGTCGCGAAACGAGCTCATCCCGCCGCAGCCCCACAACGCGGGCAAGAAGCACGAGCCCGGCCTGCTCTCGTCGAAGTCGAAGCCCGTGGTCGCGGGCTCCGAGAAGAACAGGAACGGCCTCGGCCAGCGCGATCCGAACGCGCGCATGGTCATGGAGGCCAAGGAGCTCGTCTACGATTACGACAAGGAGGTCGTGACCGCGGTCGGCGGCGTCGACATCTATTACGACGGCCGCGCGCTGCAGGCGGACCGGGTCGCCTACGACCAGAAGCGGAACCGCGTCCACGCCTACGGCAATGTGAAGTTCACGGAGCGCAACGGCGACGTCGCCTATGGCGACACGATGGACGTCACCGACGACTTCAAGGACGGCTTCGTCACGCCGCTGAGGGTCGAGACCACCGACCGCACGCATTTCGCCGCGGCCAAGGGCCGGCGCGAGAACGGCAACCTCATGGTGTTCGACCGCGGCGTCTACACCGCCTGCGAGCCCTGCCGGAACAATCCGGAGAAGCCGCCGCTGTGGCAGATTCGCGCGAAGCGGATTATCTGGCGGCAGGACGAACAGACGATCTACTACGACAACGCGACCTTCGAGCTGTTCGGCAAGCCGATCGCCTGGCTGCCCTACTTCTCGAGTCCGGACCCGACCGTGAAGCGCAAGTCCGGCGTGCTCGCGCCGAGCCTGACCCGGTCGGGCCGCGTCGGCTACGGAATCGAGATCCCGTACTACTGGGTCCTGTCGCCCGAATCCGACCTGACGCTGAGCGCTATGGCGACGTCCAAGCAGGGCGTCATGCTGAAGGGCCACTATCGCCAGCAGCTGATCGACGGCGCCTATTCGATCCGCGCGGCGGGGATTCACCAGCTCGACTCGAAAGAGTTCAACGGCAAGGTGCCCCCCGGCTACACGGACGCCGGCCTGAGCGTGGGATCCGGCAATAAGGACAACCGTTGGGCCTTCCAGACCAAGGGCCAGTTCGACATCAACGAAAAGTGGTCCTGGGGCTGGGACATCAACGCGCTATCCGACAAGTGGGTGCGCGGCGACTATGACCTCTGGGGCTCGCGCACCGACGCCACGTCCACGCTGTTCCTGACTGGTCAGGGCGACCGCAGCTGGTTCGAGCTCCGCGGCTACAGGTTCTACGGGCTCACGCGCTATGACCGGCAGGACCGCCTGCCTTGGGTCGCGCCGGTGCTCGACTACAACTACACGTTCGAAAATCCGGTCGCTGGCGGCGAGCTGTCGTTCGACATCAACGCCACCAACCTGTACCGCGAGGAGAGCGACTACGCCCGCTACCTCAAGCGGAGCCGGCCGCGCACCGACAACGCGCTCGTCGGCGCTGCGGGAACCTACAGCCGGCTCTCGGGCGACATGGAGTGGCGGCGCCGCTTCATCGATCCGATCGGCCAGGTCTGGACGCCGTTCGCCTTCGTGCGCGGCGACCTGATCTACACGAAGCCCGATTTCGATCCGGCCATGCCGGCCTTCCTCGACCACGAGCAGGACGTGCTGCTGCGCGGCATGGCGGGCGTCGGTCTGGAGTATCGTTATCCGTTCATCGCGGTGAGCTCGTTCGGCACGCACCAGATCGAGCCGATCGCGCAGGTGATCTTCCGCCCAAACGAGGGCCAGGTCGGCAAGCTTCCCAACGAGGACGCCCAGAGCCTGCTGTTCGACGACACGACCCTGTTCGCGTGGAACAAGTTCTCCGGATACGACCGGATCGAGGGCGGCAGCCGGGCGAATGTCGGCGCCCAGTACACGCTGACGGCGGACTCTGGAGCCAGCGTCAGCATGCTGGTCGGCCAGTCCTTCGCGCTGTTCGGCAAGAACTCGTTCGACCGGCTCGACCCGACCCGCATCGGCCCGAACTCCGGCCTCAGCACGAACCGGTCGGACTATGTCGGCGGCCTGACCATCGTGCCCAACGAGCATTTCGGGCTGGCGTCCCACATCCGGCTCGACGAGGACAACTTCGCCTTCCGCAGCGCCGAGGTCGAAGCCCGGGCGACCTTCCAGCGGGTGCAGGCCAATCTGATCTACGGCCGCTACGAGAAGGCGCCCCTGCAGGGCTATGACGATATCCGCGAGGGCATTCTGGGCGGCGCCCGCGTGTTCCTCACGCAGGACTTCTATGTCGAGGGCGGGGCCCGCTACAATTTCGAGCGCGACGCGTTCGATCGCACGCAGGTCGGCTTCGGCCTGAACGACATCGCCCAGTGCCTGTCGTTCGGCTTCAGCTACATCCGCCAGGTCGACAACTCCGCCGATTCGGTGAGGCTCTCGCAGGTCGACAACAAGTTCCTGGTGAAGCTCGACTTCCGCACGCTCGGCTCGGTCGGCGTTTCCACCAGCAGCAAGTCGAACCTCGATCCTGACATGTTCGGATCGCAGGCTTCCTTCGCCCCCTGACGCCATCGGCGCGGACGCGCCACAAAAATCCGCGAGCCGGGCGTCATCAAGGGCGTCCGGACGCCTTCGCTATGTTGACGGCGGCGGGCGGAACACTGAAAACGGCCCGGGCCCGGACTGGCGGGCGTCGAAACAACGGGAACCGCATGTCCAGCTTTACGCGTCTTCGCCTCCTTCAGGTGACCGTCGCGGCAGCCTTCGCGGCGGCCCTGTCCTGCATCGCTCCGGCCAACGCCCAATCGATCGCTGTCGTGGTCAACGGCCAGCCGATCCTGACCAGCGAAGTGCAGGCCCGCCTCGCGCTCATGAAGCTGTCCGGCGGCAAGGCGAGCGTCGAGGCGGCGCGTGACGAACTGATCGAGGACAAGCTCAAGGTCACGGAAGCGAAGCGCTACGGCATGGCCGCCGATCCGGCCCAGGTCGAAGCCGCGTACGCCTCTATCGCCGGCCGGATGAAGCTCACCCCGCAGCAGTTCACGCAGGCGATCCAGCAGCGCGGCGTGAACGCCCAGACCCTGAAGGACCGGATCACCGCGGAGCTCACCTGGGCGCAGCTCGTCCGGCGCAAGTTCGCCGCGCAGATCGCCGCGCGCGAGCAGGACTACATCGGCCAGGCGGCCGGCAAGGCCGACAACAAGGCGATCCAGTACACGCTCAGGCAGGTGGTGTTCGTGCTGCCGAAGGGCGCGAGCGACGCGCAGGTCGCGCAGCGCCGCGCCGAGGCGATCGCCGCCAAGAGCCGTTTCCCGGGCTGCGATCAGGCGGTCGCGTTCGCGTCCAAGCTTCGCGACGTCGCGGTGCGCGACCCGGTCGTCCGCTCCAGCGGCGCGATGGGCAAGGAGCTCAACGACATACTGGCGAAGGTCAGCATCGGCGGCCTAACCGAGCCGCAGCGCAGCGACGACGGCATCGAGATGATCGCGGTCTGCGCCCGCAAGGACATCGCGGACGACAGCGTGTTCAGGCAGCAGGCGATGGACCAGGCCAGCGGCAAGCAGGTCGAGGAGCAGGCCAAGAAGTATCTCGAGCAGATCAAGTCGCGGGCGATCATCCAGGTTCGCCGCTGAACATGGCAGGCGAACGCGGCCCGGAAGCGCCGCTCGCCCTCTCGATGGGCGAGCCGGCGGGCGTCGGGCCGGAGCTCGCCCTCGCCCTCTGGTCGGCCAGAGGCGCGCGCCGGATTCCGCCATTCGTGGCTGTCGGAGACCCCGGGGTGTTCGCGTCGCGGGCGGCGCTCCTCGGGATCGATCTCCCGCTTGCCGA
>NZ_JBJKEX010000109.1:0-8738 GCF_045505405.1 Hansschlegelia beijingensis
GCTCACCATCTCGGCCGCCGCGCGCCGGTCGAGATGGTGAGCGAGTTCCGACGCGGCCGCGGCCTCGGCCCCGTGACGCTCGATCCGGCGCTGAACCGCATGGCCGAAGAGCAGGCCAACGCGATGGCGCGCGACAACAAGCTGAGCCACGAGACCTCGGCGGGCTCGCTGAAAGCGCGCATCGCCCGGTCCGGCTATCGCAATGGCGGGATGTGGGAGAACATCGGCGCCGGCCACGACACGCTGGCTGACGCCTTCACGGGCTGGCGCTCGTCGCCGCCGCACATGAAGAACATGCTGCAGCCCAAGGCGTCCCGCATCGGCATCGCGGCCGCGCGCGCGCCAGGCACCCGATATGAGGTGTTCTGGGCGATGGTGCTTGCGGACCCGAACGATCCCCGCCCCGAAGTGACCGCCGCCCAGGTGAACCGCGCGATCCCGCCGTTCCCGATCGGCGTGCCGGGCGGGATCTACGTGCCGAGCATCCACTGAGGGGAGGGCTCCCTCCGGCTTGCCGGAGGGGCCGTCTTGCGGCCGGTCGTCAGACCGGCCGGACTTCCTCGACTTCCGGAACGAAGTGCCGGAGCAGGTTCTCGATGCCCTGCTTCAGCGTCGCGGTCGACGACGGGCAGCCGGAGCACGACCCCTTCATGTTAAGGTAGACCACGCCTTCGCGGAAGCCGCGGAAGGTGATGTCCCCGCCGTCCATCGCGACCGCGGGGCGGACGCGGGTCTCGATCAATTCCTTGATCGTGTCGACCGTCTCGGCGTCGGCGTCCTCGAAGAACTCCTCGCCCGGGGCCTCAGCCTCGCCGCCTTCGGCCAACAGGGGCGCGTCGGAGAGGTAGTGCTCCATGATCGCGCCCAGGATGGCGGGCTTGAGATGCTGCCACTCGCCCGCCGACTTGGTCACGGTGATGAAGTCGGAGCCGTAGAACACTCCCGTCACCCCGTCGATCGCGAACAGCCTCTGCGCCAGCGGAGAGCGCGCGGCGTCCGCGGGCTCCTTCATCTCGAGCGTCGAGCCTGGAAGCACGTCGCGGCCCGGCAGGAACTTGAGCGTCGCCGGGTTGGGCGTGGCTTCGGTCTGGATGAACATGTCTGGGACCTCTCGAAGTTCTCCGAGACATGGGGGTTTTGGGACCGGGGGTCAATCGGCCGGCCCGAGGCCGCTCAGGCGCGGCGGATCAGACCGACGATGTCCTTGACCGCCCCCATCGTCTTCTCCGCGATCGCGTCCGCGCGCTCGGCGCCGTGTCCGAGCACCCGGTCGATATGGCCGGGGTCGGCGACGAGCCGCTTCATCTCGGCGTTGATCGGCGCGAGCTTGTCGACGGTGAGGTCCACCAGCGCCTGCTTGAAGGCCGAGAACTGGGCGCCGCCATACTGAGCGAGCACCGCGGCCGCGTCGCTGTCGGCGAGCGCGGCGTAGATGCCGACGAGATTGTCGGCCTCCGGCCGGTCCTTCAGACCCTCGACCGTCTCCGGCAGCGGCAGCGGGTCGGTCTTGGCCTTGCGGATCTTGGAGGCGATCTGGTCGGCGTCGTCCGTCAGGTTGATGCGGGAGGCGTCCGAGGGCTCCGACTTCGACATCTTCTTGGAGCCGTCGCGCAGCGACATGACCCGGGTGGCGGGTCCTGCGATCAGCGGCTCGGGAAGCGGGAAGAACTTTTCGTCGAGCCCGTTCGCGGCGATCGAGGCGGCGAAGTCGTTGTTGAACTTCTGCGCGATGTCGCGGGCGAGCTCGAGATGCTGCTTCTGATCCTCGCCGACCGGCACATGGGTCGCGCGGTAGAGCAGGATGTCCGCCGCCATCAGGTTCGGATAGGCGTAGAGGCCGACCGAGGCGTTCTCGCGGTCCTTTCCGGCCTTCTCCTTGAACTGCGTCATGCGGTTCAGCCAGCCGAGGCGGGCGACGCAGTTGAAGATCCAGGCGAGCTCGGCGTGGCCCGACACCTGGCTCTGGTTGAAGACGATGTGCTTCTCGCCGTCCACGCCGGCGGCCAGGAACGCCGCCGCGACCTCACGGATCGAGCGCTTGAGCTCGGCCGGATCCTGCCAGACGGTGATCGCATGCAGGTCGACCACGCAGTAGATGCAGTCGAAGCGGTCCTGCAGTTCGACGAACCGCTTGATGGCGCCCAGATAGTTGCCGAGGTGCAGGTTTCCCGTCGGCTGGACGCCGGAAAACACCCGCTGCGGAACGCTCGCCATCGTCTTCGATTGCCTCATGATTGACGGCGCGTTATGGCGTCCGGCTGACGGCCGCGCAAGGGCCGCGAACCCCATCCACATTCGCCGTCAGGAGCTCCCGGATGACGCCAGCCAAGTACGACGTCCTCGGCATCGGCAACGCGATCGTCGACGTGATCGCCCGAACCGACGAGGCGTTCCTGGCGCGGGAAGGGCTGGCCAAGGGCTCGATGAGCCTGATCGACGAGGCTCGGGCCGAGACGCTCTACGGAATGATGGGCCCGGCCATCGAGGCTTCGGGCGGGTCGGCCGCCAACACGCTGGCGGGCCTTGGCTCGTTCGGCGGCCGCGCCGCCTTCGTCGGCCGGGTCAAGGCTGATCCGCTCGGCCAGGCCTTCCGGCACGACATCACCGCCGTGGGCGTCGACTTCGACACGCCGGCCGCGCCCGACGGGGTTTCGACCGCCCGTTGTTTCGTGCTGGTCACGCCGGACGGCGAGCGAACGATGAGCACCTATCTCGGAGCCTGCCAGGCGCTCAGCGTCGACGATATCGACGAGGCGGCCGTGAAAAGCTCCAAGGTCGTCTATCTCGAGGGCTATCTGTGGGACCCGCCGGCCGCCAAGGAGGCCTTCCGCAAGGCGGCCGCCCTCGCCCATGACGCCGGGCGCAAGGTCGCGCTGACGCTCTCCGACTCGTTCTGCGTCGACCGCTATCGCGCCGAGTTCCTCGCGCTGCTGCGCGACGGCCATGTCGACATCCTGTTCGCCAACGACAGCGAGCTCAAGGCGCTCTACGAGACGGGCGACATCGACGCGGCGGTCGAGGCGGTCGCGCGTGACGCGAAGCTGGCGGCCGTGACCCTGGGCGCGGACGGCTGCGTCATCGTTCAGGGCGATCAGCGGATCCGTGTGCCGGCCGCGCCGGTGGACGGCGAGATCGTCGACAAGACCGGCGCCGGCGACCTGTTCGCCGCCGGCTTCCTCTACGGCTACACCAACGATCTCGACCTGAGGCGCGCCGCCGAACTGGGCTCGCTCGCGGCGGCGGAGGTGATCAGCCATGTGGGCGCCCGGCCGCAGGTCGACCTGCGCAGCCTGGCCCAGGGCCGCGGCCTGCTCTGAGGGGCCCGGCGTCGCGGCCGGTCGCCTCCCCGGGTCAGGAGCCGAGCATCATGGGCTCATGACGCCGCTCCCGGTCTTCGACGGCCATAACGACGTCCTGCTGCGCCTTCGCGAACTCGGGCGCCCCGACGGCGGCGTCCGGGCGTTTCTTGAAGGCGGGGCAGGCGGGCATCTCGACCTGCCGCGGGCGCGCGAGGGCGGGTTGTTCGGCGGCCTGTTCGCCGCCTTCACCCCGTCGCGGCAGCTTGGCGTCGACTATCTCGCGCTGATGCGCGCCGCCCAATACGACGTCCCGTTGCCCGAGCCGCTGCCTCTCGCCGAAGCGCAAGCGGCCACGCTCGCGATGGCGGCGATCCTGCTGCGGATCGAGCGGGCCTCCGAGGGCGCGGTCGCGACTTGCCGCAGCGTCGCGGACATCCGCCAAGCGAAGGAGAACGGCGCGCTCGCGGCCGTGCTCCACATCGAAGGCGCCGAGGCGATCGGGCCCAATCTCGACGCGCTTCACGTGCTGCATGCGGCCGGGCTTCGTTCGCTCGGGCCGGTCTGGAGCCGGCCGAACGTCTTCGGCCACGGCGCCCCCTTCCGCTTCCCGTCTTCGCCCGACATCGGCCCAGGCCTCAGCCAGGCCGGACGGGACCTCGTGCTCGAATGCGACGCCCTCCGGATCGTTCTCGACCTGTCGCACCTCAACGAGGCGGGCTTCTGGGATGTGGCGCGGCTATCACGGGCGCCGCTGGTCGCGACCCACTCGAACGCGCACGCGCTCACGCCTCACGCCCGCAACCTGACCGACCGCCAGCTCGACGCGATCCGCGACACCGGCGGGCTGGTGGGACTGAACTTCGCGACCTGCTTCCTACGCGAGGACGGCAGGATGCGGGCGGACACGCCGCTCGAGACGATGGCGCGCCACCTCGATCATCTGATCGGCAGGCTCGGCGTCGACCATGTAGGCTTCGGGTCGGATTTCGACGGCGCGGTCGTGCCGTTCGAGCTTCAGGACGTCGCGGGCCTGCCGCGCCTGATCGAGGCGCTGCGCCGGTACGGCTTCGACCAGGAGACGCTCGAAAAGCTCGCCTGGCGGAACTGGCTCGGGGTGCTGGAGCGGATCTGGGGCGGCTGAAGTCAGCCCGGCCGCCGCGTCCAGGGCCGGGTTCCTGCCGGAACCTCGAGCTGCGCAGGCGCCCCGGTCGGCTGGAGATAATACGGCACGTCCGGCCACTTGCCGGCCGCGAGCTGCCGCCGCGTGGGCTCATTGACGACCTCGAAGGCGTCGAACCCGCAGCGGCGCATCAGCGGCATCTGGTCGATCAGCACGTCGCCGGTGGCGCGCAGTTCGCCCGCAAAGCCATAGCGCTCGCGCAGCACCCGGGCCATGGAGCTCGCCCGGCCGTCGGCGAACTTCGGGAACACCAGCGCGACCAGCGAGACGCGGTCCAGATAGGGCGCGAGCTCCTCGAGCGCTTCGTCCGGCTGGACCACGACGCCTAGCGGCGCGTTGCGGGCCGAGAGCGCCTGACGTTCGGCGAGGAAGCGTGTGAGCGGCAGAAGGGCCGGGCCCTCCGGAACGGCTGCGTCAGGCGCCACGCGCTCCCATTCATCGGCTTCGAAGCGCCCATTGCGCCACAGCGCGGGCTCGGCGGGAGCAGAGGGGGCCTGGGCGGCGACGGAGGTCGCCGCGGGCTCGACGGGGACTCGCGCGAGGGCGTTCATATCCCGCTTCCTTCGTGTTCCAGCGTGTCGCGGACGTGGATGCCGCACTCGGTCTTCTGCAGTCCGCGCCACCGACCGGCGCGGGGATCCTCGCCGGGCCTGACCCGGCTGGTGCAGGGCATGCAGCCGATCGACAGATAGCCGTGCTTCACCAGCGGATGGGCCGGCAGATCATGGTCGCGCCTATAGCTCTCGAGGTCCTCCGCCGTCCACTCCGCGAGCGGATTGACCTTGATCCGCCGCCCGTCCCCCTCGAACAGCGGCAGGTTGGCCCGTTCCGCGTTCTGGAAGCGCTTGCGGCCGGAGATCCAGGCGGGGAAATCGCCAAGCGCGGCGGCGAGCGGCTCGACCTTGCGTATGCGGCAGCAGAGGTCGGGGTTCGTCTGCCAGAGGAAGTTTTCGGGATCGAGCCGGGCCAGCCGCTCAGGCCTCGGCCCCGTGGAGCGGACGTCGGTGAGGCCGATCCGGCTGACCAGTTCGTCGCGGTAGGCGAGCGTCTCGTCGAACAGCTGTCCGGTGTCGATGAAGATGACCGGCGTCGCGGGATTCAGCGAGCCGACCAGATGCAGCAGCACGGCGGAATCGGCCCCGAAGCTCGAGACGAGCGCGATGCGGCCGCGGAACAGGCTGTCGATCGCCGCGCGCAGGATCGCCTCCGCGCTCCGGCCCCGGTGCAGGCGGTCGAGATGCGCCGCGAGAGACGTCGCGCGTTCAGCCGCGCGGGCTTCGCTGACCCGCGGCAGCGGGAGATCAGGCCGCTCCATAAAGCGCCTCTTTGAAGGGCTTCTGGCCGACGCGCCGCACCGCCGCCAGGAAGCTCTCCTGCGGGCCTTCGCGCAGCTTCAGATATGTGTCGACGACGGTCTCCACCGCGCCTCCCACGTCGGCGATGGCGAAGCCCGGCCCGATCAGCGCGCCGACCGCGGCGTTCTCGTCGCCGGAGCCGCCGAGCGTGATCTGGTAGACCTCCTCGCCCTTCCGGTCGACGCCGAGCAGGCCGATATGGCCGGCGTGGTGGTGGCCGCAGGCGTTGATGCAGCCCGAGATCTTGATCTTGAGCTCGCCGATCTCCTTCTGCCGCTCGGGCGCGCCGAAGCGACGCGACAGGTCCTGCGCGACCGGGATCGAGCGCGCGTTGGCGAGGGCGCAATAGTCGAGCCCGGGGCAGCAGATGATGTCGGTGACGAGCCCGGCGTTGCCGTCCGCGAGCCCGGCCTCCCGAAGTCCGGCGTAGAGCGCCGGAAGGTCGTCCAGCGCGACATGCGGCAGCACGAGGTTCTGCTCGTGGCTCACGCGGATCTCGCTCTGCGAGTAGCGCTCGGCGAGATCGGCGACCGCGTCCATCTGGGCGTCGGTGGCGTCGCCGGGGATGCCGCCAACCGGCTTCAGCGAAATGGTGACCAGGCCGTAGCCGGCCGTCTTGTGCGGCGTCACGTTGCGATCGACGAAGTCCGCAAACTCGCGGCTGTCGGCGCGGGCGGCCTCGAGCGCGCCCGAGCGCGCAGGCCGCTCGGGCAGGGCAGAGGGCGCGAAATAGGCCGCGATACGGCGGATCTCCTCGTCCGGCAGCCGCAGGATGTCCGTCTTCAGGACCTCCTGGAACTCGGCCTCGATCTGCCGGGTGATCTCTTCCGCGCCCGTCTCGTGGACCAGGATCTTGATCCGGGCCTTGTACTTGTTGTCGCGGCGCCCGTTGAGGTTGTAGACGCGCATGATCGCCTCGACATAGGCGAGCAGGTCCTGCTCGGGCAGGAAGTCGCGAACCTTGTGGGCGATCATCGGCGTGCGGCCCTGGCCGCCGCCGACATAGACCGTGAAGCCGAGACCGCCCTCGGCGTCGCGCTTCAGCTGAAGGCCGATGTCGTGGAACTGGATCGCCGCGCGATCCTCGTCGGCGCCGATCAGGGCGAGCTTGAACTTGCGCGGCAGGTACGAAAATTCGGGGTGCACCGAGGACCACTGCCGAAGGATTTCGGCGTAGGGCCGCGGGTCCGCGACCTCGTCAGCCGCCGCGCCGGCGAAATGGTCGGCGGTGACGTTGCGGATGCAGTTTCCGGAGGACTGCAGGGCGTGCATCTCGACCGAGGCGAGATCGTCGAGGATCGCCGGAATGTCCTTCAGGGCCGGCCAGTTGAACTGGATGTTCTGTCGGGTCGTGAAATGCCCGTAGCCCCGGTCATAGGTGCGCGCGATGTGCGCCAGCATCCGCATCTGGGGCGACGAGAGCGTGCCGTACGGCACCGATACCCGCAGCATGTAGGCGTGAAGCTGCAGATAGACGCCGTTCATCAGGCGCAGCGGCTTGAACTGCTCCTCGGTGAGCTCGCCCGAAAGGCGCCGCTCCACCTGGTCCCGGAACTGGGCGGTGCGGGCTTTGACGAAGCCATGGTCGAACTCGTCGTAGCGGTACATCCGGATGGCTCCTCAGGCGCCCGCGGCCGCCGACTGATCCTGAAGGATCGTCGGGCCGAAGGCGCGAATCTGTTCTCTCAGGCGCAACGGGCGCAGGCCGGCGGGCTCGCGCGCCACGTCGATCGCATAGGATTCCACGACGATCTGCTGGGCCTCGGCGCGCTTGCCGGCGTCGAGCCCCGCGGCGAGCGCCGCCGGTCCGGAGAGCGGCGCCGCGTGGTCAAGGCTCTGTGTCCATCCCCCCGACGGGTCGAGATAGACCACCACGCCGTCGTCGAGGCGATTGGCTGTGACGATCTGCGTCTCGGCCCGGGTCTTGGCGCCGGACTTCTGGATCGGAGCGGACATTCGGAAAGTTCCTTCAGGCGGCTTCGGTCGCGTCGCGCGAGCGTGGGGCGAGCACGTCGGCGTCCGCAGGACGCGCCTGCGCAAGCGCGCGGCCGATGAGGATGAGAACAGGGCCGTCGACGTCCGCACGACCTGCGAGCGCGGGCAGTTCGCCGAGGTCGCCGAACAGGATCCGCTCATTCGGCTGGGCCGCGTTCTCGACGGCTGCGACCGGCGTGTCGGCGGAGAGCCCCGCCTCGACGAGCCGATCCGCGACGCCGGCGGCGACGGAGCGGCCCATATAGACCGCGACGGTGGCGCCCTGCAGCGCCAGTCCAGCCCAGTCGGGCAGCGTGCGGCCATCGACGTCATGTCCGGTCGCGAACACGAGGCTCGACGCCATGCCGCGGAGCGTGAGCGGCGCGCGCGCCGACGCAGCGGCCGCGAATGCGGCGGTCACGCCCGGGACCACTTCAAAGGGAACGCCGGCCTCGGCGAGCGCCGCCATCTCCTCGCCGGCACGGCCGAAAATCAGCGGATCTCCGCTCTTCAGGCGAACCACCCGGCGTCCGGCCGACGCCTCGCGCACGAGAAGCGCGGAGATTTCGTCCTGAGCGACCTCGTGGCGGCCCTTGCGCTTGCCGACCGAGATGCGCTCGGCGTCGCGGCGGCCCATCGCGACGACCGCCTCGGGAACGAGAGCGTCGTACACGATCACGTCGGCTTCCTGCAGAACCCGCTGGGCGCGCAGCGTCAGCAGGTCGGTCGCCCCGGGGCCCGCGCCGACCAGCCAGACGAAGCCGGAAGCGTCCGGCTTCTCGGCCATCATGCGCATTGCGGCCGAGCGCGCGCCCGCGATGTCGCCTAAGAGCGCGCGCGCCGCCACAGGTCCGTCGAACAGTCGGGCATGGACATGGACGTCCGCAAGGGCGAGATCCTGGGCGTCGTGGGACCTTCCGGAACCGGCAA
>NZ_JBJKEX010000010.1:0-25368 GCF_045505405.1 Hansschlegelia beijingensis
GGAAGCCGGGCCGGTGCAGATCGCGCCGCCGCCGGCCGAGACGCCTTTCGCGCCCTCGACCGCCAACGAGGAACAGACGCTCGGCCTGCTGCTGGTCCGCGCGATGATCGCAGCGGCGCGCGCCGATGGCCGGATCGACGGCGAAGAGATCTCGAAGATCCGGCAGGGTCTCCAGGCGTCCGGCTCGGCCGCGGACGAGCAGGCCTTCCTGCTGGAGCAGCTCGGGCGGCCGGACGACCTCGACGGCATCGCGGCCGAGGCCCGCGGCCCGCAGATCGCCTCGGAAGTGTGGCTCGCGGCTCGGCTTACGATCGACGCCGACTCGCCCGCCGAGCAGGCGTTCCTGAAGACCTTCGCGGACAAGCTCGGCCTCGGGGCGCCGCTCGTCGCTCACCTCGAGGCGACCGCCGCGCAAGCGAAACAATCTGGCGTCTCGGCGGCGTAGTTTCGCTCGCTCGAGCGTTATGGCGTTGAGGCTCCGGCGTCAGCCGGAGCCGCCACACAAGCTGCGAGATCGAGATGTCCGAGACCCCCATCACTCCGAAAATCCGCGAGCGTGCCCGGAAACTGTGGGAGGCCGCGGGCAGCCCCGAAGGGCGCGAGGACGACTACCTCGAGCGCGCTCGTGAACTCGCGGCCCTCGAATCCAATCCTGAGGCAGGGCTCGAGCCGAACCCGCTCGCCGACGGGGTCGTGACCCCGGCGGAGCGCGGCCAGTACATCGAGGAAGCCAGCATCCAGGAGAACCTGGGGGAGTTCCCGGGCCTCGAGACCGACCAGGGCGACCGCCTCCAGACCCCGCGCCCCCGCGAGTAGCGCGGGGCGGCGGCTCCGGCTGGTCCGGAGCCGCTAGGGCGCCTTCCGGTCGGAGAGGAACTGCTGCATGCGGTCCAGGGCCCGCGAGATGTTCTCCGCCGAGTTCGCGTAGGACAGGCGGATGTAGCCCTCTCCGAGCACTCCGAAGTCCGGCCCGCCGATCACCGCGACGCCGGCGTCGTCGAGAAGGGCGGAGGCCAGAGGCTTCGCCTTCCAGCCGGTCTCGGTGACGTTCGGGAAGGCGTAGAACGCGCCCTTCGGCGTCGCGGCGCGCACGCCCGGCAGCGCGTTCAGGCCGTCGGTGACGAGCTTGCGGCGCCTGTCGAACTCCTCCCGCATGCGCACGACCGCGTCCTGCGGTCCCTCGAGGGCCGCGACGCCGGCATATTGCGCGGCCGCGTTCACGCAGGACCAGGCGTTGACGGCGAGCTTCCGGACGTCGTCGTAGAGCTCTTTCGGCCAGATCGACCAGCCGAGCCGCCATCCGGTCATCGCATAGGTCTTGGACCACCCGTTCAGCACGATGAGCCGGTCGCGGATCTCCGGGTAGGCCAGCAGGGTGCGGTGCTCGAGGCCGTCGAAGATCAGCTGGTCGTAGATCTCGTCGGACATCACGGCCACGTTCGGGAAGCGCGCGAGACCCTCGACCAGCTTGTCGATCTCGCTCGCCGGCGTGACGCCGCCGGTCGGATTGGCGGGCGAGTTCAGGATCAGCAGGCGCGTGTCAGGAGTGATCAGCGAGAGCGTCTCCTCGGCCGAGAAGGCGAAGCCGTTCTCCTCGCGGATCGGCACCGGAATCGGGTTCGCGCCGGTGTGCTCGATCATCGAGCGGTAGATGGGAAAGCCCGGATCCGGGTAGAGGATGTCCGCGCCGGGCTCGCCGAACAGCCGGATCGCCGCGTACATCGTCACCTTGCCGCCGGGAACGATCATCACGAGGTCCGGATCGACGTCGACGCCGTAGCGGCGCTGGACGTCCTTCGCCACCGCTTCCCGCAAAGGCAGGATGCCGGTCGAGGGAGTGTAGCCGTGGTGGCCGTCCTTCAGCGCCTTGATGGCGGCCTCGACGATGTGCGGCGGAGTTGGGAAATCCGGTTGCCCGATGCCGAGATTGATGATGTCCCGTCCCTCGGAGGCGAGCTTGGTGGCGCGCGCCAGGACGGCGAAGGCGTTCTCCTCGCCGATGCGGCCGAAGGCGTCGACAGTCGTCAGCATGGTCTTCTCCGCGGTCCGCGCGGGTCGGGGAACGATCCCCGCGCCGAGCGTGTTGGGTAGACGAGAGCGGTAACGCGCTGGGGCGTCCGAACGCCCCTCGACGCTCCACGCCAATCAGCGCGAATTCAAGGAGGATGTCATGGCTAATCGCCTCGACGGCCGCAAAATTGCGATTCTTGCAACGGACGGGTTCGAGCAGGTGGAGCTCACCGAGCCCATGAAGGCTCTGAAGGACGCGGGAGCCACGGTCGCCGTCGTCAGCCCGAAGTCCGGCTCCATCAAGGGCTTCAAGCATGACAAGCCCGGCGACGACGTGACGGTCGACCAGGAGCTGTCGTCCGCCGATCCGGCGGCCTTTGACGGACTGCTGATCCCGGGCGGGCTGTTCAACCCCGACACGCTTCGCCGGGACCCGAAGGCTGTCGCCTTCGCCAGCGCGTTCTTCGAAGCCGGCAAGCCGGTGGCGGCCATCTGCCATGGCCCCCAGCTGCTGATCACGGCCGGGGTGGTGAAGGGCCGCAAGATGACCGGGTTCGAGGCGATCCAGATCGACCTCAAGAACGCCGGCGCGGTCGTGTCGGACGAGCCGGTGGTCGTAGACCAGGGGCTCGTGACAAGTCGCAAGCCCGACGATATCCCGGCGTTCAACGCCAAGATGATCGAGGAATTCGCGGAGGGCCGGCACGCGGGGCAGCGCGCCGCCTGAATGAGCCGCCTCGGCGATGGATCGGAAGCGGCGGGCGGCGGCCCGCCGCTTTCCCGTGTGCGGGGCGTCAGAATAGGAGAGCGCGGTGAGGATCGTGGTGGCTGTGGCGGTGCTGGTTCTGTCCGCGTTCCCGGCGGCCGCCGCTCCGAAATCGTTCGAGGAGGCCACCCGGGTGGGCGCTTCGAACGTGCGGGTCCGGGTGGTGCTTCATCCGCAGGTCGATCGCTGCTCCCCTCGGCAGGCAGCGGAGATCCGCAAGCGGGCCGTCGCGATCGCGCAGGATCATGTCGGCAAAAGGCTGAAGGCGATCATCGCGAAGAGCGGGACCAACGCGAGCGGCGACAAGGAGTTCTTCGGCGTCAGCGTGCTGGCCGGCTGCCCGGCGGACGGCGGCGCCTGGATCGCCTTCCCGGCCGAGGGCAAGGAGAGGTCGGTCACGCGCTTTGAGCGCGCGACGGGATGGTCACCCATGATGCGCCTTTGAGGCGCCGGTCACGAAAAGTCATTGGTCCCTGACGCGGCGATGCCTCAGGAAAGGCGGCGACCCGTCCGCAGCGAAAACGCCCATGACCGCCGAGATCGACCCCGCCCTGTCTCCCCCCAGAGGCCTCCTGGTCGGCGGCCCCACGCCTGTCCGGCCGCGCCCGGTCGTTCTGACCGGCCGTCATGTGACGCTCGGTCCGCTGGAGCCGGAGAAGGACGCGGCCGACCTCTACGCCGCGACGCACGGTTCCGAGAAGGAGCGGCTGTTCGCCTATCTGTTCGACGGCCCCTATGACAGCGAGGCCGAGATGGCCGAGGCGCTGCGCGCGGCCGCGGCTTCCTCCGACAACGCCACGCTCGCGATCCGGGACGCGACCTCCGCCCGGACGCTCGGCCGCGCGACCTTCATGCGCGTGGAGCCCGCTCACCGTAGCGTCGAGGTCGGATCGATCCTGTTTTCGCCTGCGCTCGCCCGCACCGCTGCGGCCACAGAGGCCATGTATCTGATGGCCGACCACGCCTTCTCGCTCGGCTTCCGCCGCTACGAGTGGAAATGCGACGCGCTGAACGCCCCCTCGCGCGCTGCGGCCGAAAGACTGGGGTTCCGCTTCGAAGGCGTCTTTCGCAAGCACATGATCATCAAGGGCCGGAGCCGCGACACCGCGTGGTTCGCGATGACCGAGGACGACTGGCCCTCCATCAAGGCGGGGATGGAAGCATGGCTCGACCCGGAGAATTTCGACGCCGCCGGCCGGCAGAAGCGTCGGCTGCAAGATCTGATCGGGGGCGGCTGAGGATCATTCCTCCGGGAGTTCGTCCTCGGCTTCCTCTTCGGCTGGGCGGCCCCGGAGATTGGCCGAGACGTTGCGTCCGAGCCGTCGGAGCAACTTCCGAAGCCTTCTGCGATCCTTCGGGTCGAAATTCGCGACCGCTTCCTCTTCCAGCGTCTCCCAGAGCGCGAAGACGGCCTCCGCCCGACGGCGGCCCTCCTCGGTCAGCCCCACGCGGACGACCCGCGCGTCGCCGTCGCTGGTTCTTCGCTCCACCAGCCCGTGCGCCGCGAGCCGGGCGATGGTTTTCGACGCTGTCGGCGGCCTAACCCTGAGTTGAGCGGCGAGGTCGCTCATGGTTCGGCCATCCTCGTCCGTCAGAAGCGTGAGCACTTGCTCCTGGCCGGGGAACAGCCCCAACTCCCCCAGAAGCTGGGCGCTGCGGGCGCGGTGGAGGCGGGCGGCGTGCAGCAATTCGTAGCCGACCGTTTTCGCGTAAGGACTTTTCATCGGATGAACACCTCGCCGCCTGCAAAGACAGCGTCCAGAGAGTGTAAGGTTATTCCCGGCGATTTGTTGCTTGAAAAAACGAAATCGGTATTGTGCGCCGGCTATGAAATCCTGGCGGCGAGGCGCTGGATCATTTCGGAACAAGTTGGCGCTGCGTCATGAGCCTGCTAATTACAGGTTTCGGGCGTTTTATGGGCGGCCCGAACTGCAGCGAGATTCTTCTGTCGGCGCTTGCGGCGGAGCGCGCGGGACTTGAGGAGATCTGGGCTGCCCCGGTCGCTCTCGAGCTGCTACCGGTGGATGTAGAGGCCGCGCCGCCGGCCCTGGCGCGCGCGCTGCAGGTCGCCCGCCCCACGCACGTCCTGCTGATGGGACAGGCCGGCGGCCGGGACGCGATCTGCCTCGAACGCGTGGCGCGCAATCTGATCGACCTGAGGGTTCCGGACGCCGCCGGTCGGCTCGGGCCGATCGGGCCCATCGATCCGGGAGGACCGGAGCAGCGGCTTTCGACCTGGCCGGATTTGGATGGCGCGATTTCCGCGGCGCGGGCCGAGGGCGTCCGGGCCGAACTTTCCGATCGGGCCGGCGCGCATCTCTGCAACCAGATGCTCTACCTGGCGCTCCGGGCGGCCGAGCAGGCCCCCGAGCGCCCCTTCGTCGCGACCTTCCTGCATCTGCCGCTGCTTCCCGAGCAGATCGCAGCCGGCGTTCCGGCGGCGCAGGACGCGCCCGCCTCGATCCCGCTCGACGACATGATGCGTGCGGCGCGGGCCATTCTGCGCCATACCCGCGAAGCAGCCGTCTGAGCGAAGGAAGCCCATCGATGCCGTGCCCGCGCCGCCGCTGGGTGGAGATGACCACGGAAGACTTCGCCGATCCGGACGTCGCTTCATGGATCGCGGTCCTGCCGGTGGCGGCGGTGGAGCAGCACGGGCCGCATCTGCCGGTCGGCGTCGACGCCATGATCGGGGAGGGCTATCTCGCCCGCGCCGCGGCGCTGATCCCGGACGAGATGCCGGTGACGTTCCTGCCGATGCAGACGGTCGGAGCCTCGGCCGAGCATCTTGCTTTCCCCGGGACGCTGACGCTGTCGCCCGAGACCGTCATCCGCGCATGGACCGAGATTGGCGCATCCGTCGCCCGCGCAGGCGTCCGGCGACTCATCTTTCTCAACAGCCACGGCGGGAACTCGCCGCTGCTCGACGTCGTCTCCCGGTCGCTGCGCGTGGATCACGGCATGCTCGCCGTGACCGTGAGCTGGCAGCGCTTCGGCTATCCCCACGGTCTTTTCTCCCCGCAGGAGGTGCGCCACGGCATTCATGGCGGCGCGATCGAGACCTCGCTGATGCTGGCCTTCCGGCCCGATCTGCCGCGGATGGAGAAGGCGGAGCACTTCCGTTCGGCGACCTACGAGATGGAGCGCGAGTTCAGCCATCTGAGGGCCGGCTCGCCCGCCGGATTCGGCTGGATGTCGCAGGACCTGAACGCTTCGGGCGCGATCGGCGACGCCGCCGGGGCGACCCGGGAGGCCGGCGAGGCGGCCGCCGACTTCGGAGCGCGCGCCTTCGTCGAACTGCTTGAGGATGTCCGGCGCTTCCCGCTCGAGCGCCTCGCCGGCGGGCCGCTCGGCTCGTGAAGCGCCCCGCCGGGTCGACAATTGGCGGCCCCCGGCACACGATGCGGGACGAACAATGAAGGACGGGGAACGGAATGCCTGATGCGCAGCGCGATGAGCGGCTGATCGAGGGCCTCAAGGTCATCGAGACGACCGAGAGCGACAACATTCTGCGCTGGGACGGCGTGACGCTCTACGTCGAGCAGGACGTCTATCACAACGGTCAGCTGGTTCATCGCAAGTACCGCAAGCGCGTCACGGCAGAGGTCGCGAAGGTCCTGCTTAGCGTCGTCTCCGGCAACCACTGAGCGCGGCTGCCGCGTCAGCCCGATCCGCTGCTCAGGAACCGCATGACCCTTTCGAAGGCGGGCGCGGCGTTCGGCTCCGGCAGCGAAGTGTGGACATGGCCCGAGCCCGGCCACACCGAGAGCTCCGCCTCGTCGCCGGCGGCAGCCCAGCGCGCGGCCATGAACAGCGTGTCGTCGACCAGCGGGTCTCGCGTTCCGACAGTGAAGATCGCAGGCGGCAGCCCCGCGAGATCGGCATAGAGCGGCGATATGTCGGGATCGCGCGGATCCTCGCCGTTCTGCAGGTAGTTCGCCACGAACATCCTGATGTCGCGTCCGTTGAGGACGAATTTCTCCTTCGCGCGCCGCGCGCTCGGCGTCAGGCCGAGGTCATAACTTCCGGCCGTCAGGTTGGCGGCGGCGAACGGCGTGAGGCCGTGCCGGTCGCGCAGCCGCAGCAGCGTCACGACAGCGAGATGCGCGCCGGCCGATTCCCCGCCGATCAGCAGCCTGTCCACGCCGAACCGGCGCGCCCCCTCGCGCGCGACCCAGAGCGCGGCCGCTTCGCAATCGTCGGGACCGGCCGGATAGGGATGCTCGGGCGCGAGCCGGTATTCGACCGAAATGCACGCGAAGCCGAGTTCGGTCGCCAGCCGCTCCAGCCGCGGGTCGTCCTGGTCGTTCGACCCGAGCGTCCATCCGCCGCTGTGGATATGGAGATAGACTGCGGTCGGCCGCTCCGGCGCGATCACGCGCAGAGGGATCGGACCCGCCGGTCCCTCGATCGTCAGCGCCTGCGCGCGGGCGCTCTTCGGGTCGATCACGAAGGCCGTGAGACCCTGCCTGCGGCGCTCCCGCACCGCAGTCGGTCCGAGCGCCCAGGTGTCAGGCGCCTCCCTGGCTTGCGCGATCAGCGTCCGGGCATGCTCGCGCGTTCCTTCCGGGGCCGCGTCCGGCGCGAACCAGGCCGGGTCGATCGTGAGCGCTCGCGACATCTCGGTTCTCCCCGGGCACAGAAACGAGAAAACGCGACCGGGGGCTTCGCCGCAAGCGCGCGGCGCGTCATGTTCGCTCCATGAGGCGTCAGTCAGAAAGAGCCGCGGTCGAGGAGATCCGCGTCGGCGAGGCCTGGCATCAGGCGCTCGCGCGCCTGACGGTCCATACGCGCGGGATCGGGCTCGTGGACATCACGGCGGCGGTCGCCTCGGCGCTCGAACAGGCCGGCGCAGGCGACGGTCTCGTGACCGTCTTCGTGCGGCACACCTCCTGCTCGCTGACGGTCCAGGAGAACGCCAGCCCCGAGGTGCGGGACGATCTCGTCGACGCCCTTGAAAAGCTCGCGCCGCGCGACGCCGGCTGGCGGCACGATCTCGAAGGTCCCGACGACATGCCGGCGCATGTGAAGGCGATGCTCACCGGCGTTTCCGTGGCGGTCCCGGTGATCGACGGGCGGATGGCGCTGGGCGTGTGGCAGGCGATCTTCCTGATCGAGCATCGCGACCGGCCGCATTCCCGCGAAATCGCCGTCCATTTTATCGGCGCGCGCGCCTGAGCGGTAAATTCGCAACGAGCTTTGAGGTATTGTGAGAGGAGGCGTTGTAACGCATCGATTTTGCAGGCGCGAAGGACTATGAAGCCGACATGACGACCTCCGATGACGATTCCTACCGTCTCCTGATCGCCGACGATCACCCGCTGTTTCGCGGCGCCCTCCGCGAGGCCATGTCCGGCGGCGCGGCCGAGATCACGGAGGCCGGCTCCTTCGACGAGGCCTCCAAGGCGCTCGAAGCCGACCCGTCGTTCGATCTCGTGCTGCTCGACCTCAACATGCCGGGCGTCAGCGGCTTCTCGGGCCTGATGTACCTGCGCGCCCAGTATCCGGCGGTCCCGGTCGTGGTGGTCTCGGCCAACGAGGACCCCAAGGTCATCCGCCGCTGCATGGAGTTCGGCGCGTCGGGCTTCATCCCCAAGACGCTCGAAGTGGAGAAGATGCGCGAGGCCGTCCGCGCCGTCCTCAAGGGCGACGAGTGGACGCCGCCGGACGTCGATCTCGGCGCCGCCGGCGACGATGAGGCTGCGAAGCTCGCCGCACGGCTCGGCACGCTCACGCCGCAGCAGGTCCGCGTCCTGATGATGCTGAGCCAGGGTCTGCTCAACAAGCAGATCGCGTACGAGCTCAGCGTCTCCGAGGCGACCGTGAAGGCGCATGTCTCGGCGATCCTCGCCAAGCTCGGGGTCGAGAGCCGCACCCAGGCGGTCATCGCGGCCTCGAAGATCGAGGCCGGCCAGTGGCCGGAGCGGATGCCGGGCTGAGACTTCGGGCCTGATCCCGATAGAGACTGGCGGCGAGGCCTGCGTCGCCGCCAGCCAGCCTCTGACCAGTCCCGGCGGCGACGCGTCGCGCTCTATTCTGCGGCCGCGCGCCTCGTCAGCGCCTTCGCGAGCAGCGCCCTCAGCGCCGCCGGTCGAACCGGCTTCGGCAGGATCTGAAGATCCTTGGAGGCCGCCTTCTCCCGTAGGCCCGGCGAGCGATCCGCCGTGATCAGCGCGGCCGGGATCGGGGCGCCGAGCTTCCATCTCAGTTTGACGATCGCCTCGAGGCCGTCGGCCTCATCGAGATGGTAATCGGCAAGGATCACGTCGGGCGTCAGCTTGCTCTTGACGATCGCCTGTTCGGCCTCCCTCTCGCTGGAGGCGGTGACGGCCGTGCAGCCCCAGCTCTCCAGCAATGTCTTCATGCCGTCGAGGATCGCGGGCTCGTTGTCGATCACGAGGATCGCCAGACCCTTGAGGGCCGAGGCGCGGTGCGCCGGCAGCACTTCCAGTGAAGCCACCACGGGCATGGCCGCCGCGGTCGGCAGCTCAAGCGCGAACACCGAGCCGCGGCCGGGCTGCGAGCGCAGGGTGATCGGATGCTCGAGGACGCGGGCGATGCGCTCGACGATCGACAGGCCGAGGCCGATGCCGGGCGCCACCTTCGCGCCCTGCTCGAGCCGCTTGAACTCGCGGAACACCAGCCGCTGCTGGCCCGAGGCGATCCCGAGGCCGGTGTCCCAGATCTCGATCCTGACCCGGCCCCGCAGCCGCCTGCAGCCGACGATGACCCGCCCCTTCGGCGTATACTTGATCGCGTTGGACACGAGGTTCTGCAGCACGCGCCGCAGCAGCCGCCGGTCGGACCGCACGGTCAGGCTCGTGGGCAGCACCTTGAGCTTCAGGCCCTTCTCGGCCGCCACCGGCGCGAATTCGCGCGCGAGCTGGGAGACGATCTCGTCGAGCCTGAAGTTCGACAGCTCGGGCTTCATCGCGCCGGTGTCGAGGCGCGAGATGTCGAGCAGCGTGGAGAGGATCTCCTCTACCGCATCGAGCGATGAGTCCACGTTCCTCGCCAGCCGCGCCTGATCGCTTTCCGCCTCGGCGCGCTCGACGAGACTGGTCGCGAACAACCGCGCGGCGTTGAGCGGCTGCAGGATGTCGTGGCTCGCGGCCGCCAGGAACCGCGTCTTCGAGATGTTGGCCTCGTCGGCCTCCGTCTTGGCGCGGGCGAGCTCCTGGTTGAGGCGCGTCAGCTCGCGCGTCCGCTCGCGCACGCGCCGCTCCAGCGTCTCGTTCGCGCGCTCCAGCGCTTCCTGCACCGCGACCGTTTCGGTGATGTCCGTATAGGTGGTCACCACGCCGCCGTCCGGCATGCGGGCCGAACGGATCTCGATGACGCGGCCCGAGGGATGCAGGCGTGTCCTCAGCGTCTCGAGCTTCACCACGAACCGCTCGAGCCGGTCAGCGATGAACTCGTCGGCGTTGACCGGCCCATAGAGGCCGCGCGCGGCGTTGAACCGGAAGATGTCCTCGAGGCCGACGCCGAGATGCAGCATCCCTTCGGGCAGGTCGAACAGCTCGCGGAACTCGCGGTTCCAGCACACGAGCTTCATGTCCCGGTCGATCGCCGTGACGCCCTGCCGCGCGTGGTCGAGCGCATTCTGGAGCACGTCGCGGCTGGTCTGCATGGCCGCGGAAGCTTCGTCGAGCAGCTTGAGGGCGGCCTGCGTGGTCAGGTTGCGCCGGGTCAGCAGCATGGACAGCACGAGGCGCGACGACGCGGGGCCGATCGCGGAGGCGAGCAGATGCTCGGAAAAGCGAAGCGTCTGCAGGTCGACCGCGGCGTTCGGCTCGAGTTCGGCGTTGCGCGCGATCGCAAAGCCGCGGAAAGCGGTCTCGACCCGTTCCGGCCCCAGATAGCGGGACAGGGTCTGCATCAGCTCCCCGACGGTCGCGCGCGCCCGCAGCGGCCGCCGCAGCGGCAGGTCCGCATCCTCGACGATGCGTGGAGCAGGCTCGTCACAGAACAGGGTGGCTTGCTGCCGCTCGATCGGCGTCGCGGCGCGCGTCAGCGAGAAGGCCAGGAAGGCGAGCAGGTTCGCGCCTAGGCTCATGACGAGGCCGTGCGCCAGCGGATCGCCGAACGAGACGCCGAAGAGGCTCTCGGGGCGAAGCCAGGCGAGGCCCCAGGGGCCGTCCGCGACCACTCCCTGCAGCGTCGGCAGCCGCGTCGCCAGGGCCGGCAGGACGAGCGTCCAACTCCAGACCGCGACGCCGGCCGCGACGCCCGCCGCCGCTCCCCGGCCAGTCGCGCGACGCCAGAACAGGCCGCCGAAGAACGCGGGAGCGAACTGCGCGATTGCCGCAAGGGCGACGAGGCCGATCGCCGAGAGCTGCGCTCCGCTCGTCCAGCGGTGCAGAAGGTAGGCGGCCAGCATCACGGCCACGATCGCAAGCCGCCTCAGCGTGAGCAGTTGCTCCGTCATGCTCCGTCGCCGCGCGGCGGACCGGCGCAGCAGGATCGGCATGGCGAGATCGTTGGAGATCATGATCGCGACCGCGACCGACTCCACGACCACCATCGCGCTCGCGGCCGAAAGTCCGCCGAGGAAGGCGATGGTCGCGAGCCATGCCGCGCCCTTCTCCAGGGGCAGGGCGAGCACTAAGGCGTCGGGCGCCACGCCGGCGGCCGGCGGGAAGGCGAGCAGGCCGGCAAGCGCGATCGGCGCGATGAACAGGTTGAAGGCGAGAAGGTAGAGCGGAAACGCCCAGGTCGCGCGGCGCAGCTCGTCCTCGCTGCGGTTCTCGACCACCGTGACATGGAACTGCCTCGGCAGAAGCAGGAACACCATGAGCGACAGAAACGTCAGCGACAGGATCTGCAGGAGGTCCGGCGGCTGCGCGAGGAGACCCGCGGCGCCGGCCGCCTGCGCCTCCTCGACCAGATCCGCCACGCCGTCATGGAGGGCGAAGACGACGAAGACGCCGATGGCCAGGAGTGCGGCGAGCTTCACGACGGACTCGGTCGCCACTGCGAGCATCAGCCCGTCCTGGTGTTCCGTGGCGGCCACCTTGCGCGCCCCGAGCAGCATCGCGATCAGGGCGAGGACCGCCGCGGCCGCGAGCGCCGGGTCGAGCCCGCCGGTCGCTTCCGATCCGGTCAGGAGCGCGAACGACAGGGCGACCGCCTTGAGCTGGAGCGCCATGTAAGGCGTGACGCCGAGCAGGGCCGTGACGGCCACCGCGCCGGCGACAAGTCCGCTCTTGCCGTAGCGCGCCCCGACGAAGTCAGCCACGGACGTGATGTTGTTGGCGCGCGCGACCCTGATCACGCGGCGGATCAGCGGCCCGAGCAGCAGGAGCGCAAGCGCCGGGCCAAGGGACAGCCCCAGGAAGCTCCAGCCGTTCGTCGCCGCGAAACCGACGGCGCCATAGAAGCCCCAGGAGGTCCAATAGACGCCGAGGCCGAGCACGTAGACCCACGGTCTGACCCGGCCGGTCATCCACAGCGGGCGCTTGCGATCGGCGTAAGCCGCGAGCGCCAGCAGCCCGCCCAGGTAGATGAGGGCGATCGCGGTCACGATCCAGGCCTGCAAGACAAACGCTCCTAAACGATCAGCGCGTTAAAAAGCCGATCAAGACCGGAGCCTTGTCGAGCCCATCGCGGCGTCAATAACCTCTAGCGGGGGAGTGCCCGGCTTGTCATCGGCCGAGGAGGAGAACGGCACAATGTCGATGGTCCAGGAATTCAAAGAATTCGCCATGAAGGGCAACGTCGTCGACCTGGCGGTCGGCGTCATTATCGGCGCGGCGTTCGGAAGGATCGTTGAGAGTCTCGTCGGCGACATCTTCATGCCGATCGTCGGCGCGGTGATCGGCGGACTGGATTTCTCGAACTATTTTCTCAAGCTTTCCCCCGCCGTCACCGCCTCCTCGCTGGCTGAAGCGAAGAAACAGGGCGCTGTGCTGGCCTATGGCGAGTTTCTCACGGTGACGCTCAACTTCCTGATCGTCGCGTTCATCCTGTTCCTGCTGATCAAGGGCATTAACCGGATGAAGCGGAAGGAAGAGGCCAAGCCCGCGTCGGCGCCGGAGAAGCCCGAGGACGTCAAGCTGCTGAGCGAGATCCGAGACATACTGGCGGGCGCCTCGGCGCGGGTCTGACCGCTGGCGGGCTTGTCCTGCCGACGACCCGCCAGCGTCCGCGGCGCAATCCGCCAACCGCGGACGATATGGCGGGCCCCATGAGGGCTCGGCCGTCGACCCGCGGCGGGCGAGCGTAGGCGTTGGATTGTCTGCGCCTCAGCGCGGGCGGCGCCTGGGGCGTCTCCGCTTGAACGCCCGGGTTAGGCGAAGAACAGCGCCTGGCTGACGGTCGACTTGATCATCTCAGGCGAGAACGGCTTGGTGATCAGGTAGATCGGCTCCGGCCGCGCGCGCGCCAGCAGGCGCTCCGGGAAGGCGGTCACGAAGATCGCCGGCGTCGGGCGATCCCGGAAGATCTCGCGGACCGCATCAACCCCGGAATCGCCGTCGGCGAGGTTCAGGTCGGCCAGAACCAGACCGGGAGCGTCACGGGCGGCGAGCTCGAGCGCCTGTTCGCGGCTGGCGGCGACGCCGGTCACACGGTGGCCGAGGTCGCTGACGATGCGGCGGAGATCCCGCGCGATCGCCCACTCATCTTCGATGATGAGAATGTCGGTCTCGAGCGTGCGCTCCACGTCGCTCTGAGCCTCGTGCGCCAGCCGGAGAACATCGCTTCCGCTCAACCGCGTGACCTGGCTGGCGTCGGCGACGCTCAGCCGCTCGACCGCGAGCAGCAGCAGCACCGATCGCTGCGGCAGCGGCAGATTTTGCAGTCGGGCGTCCGCCGGCTGGCGGAACTCGGCGGAAGAAGACCCCGCCGGACCGGGCAGCCCCAGATCGTGCAGCGCTGCATATAACGCCTTGAGAAGCTCGCGCCGCGGGTCGCGGCGGATCGCGAAGCTGTCGCCCGTCGTCAGGAGTTCGCGCAGCGCCTCCTCGATCAGCAGATCGGCGTGATCCTGCCGCCCGAGCAGCATCCGCGCATGACGTCGAAGGTACGGCAATTGCCGCGTCAACTCGCCCATGTCCATTGGCCGACGCTCCTCTTGGGCCTGGAGACCAGCCATGAATCAACGCATTGTTTGCTGGTCGCCCGGAGCGCGTCACGTCGCCGTTGGCGGAGCGCTCGCAGGCCTGCACATTCGCATGGAAGTGGGCGCCCGACTACCCCCGGAATCTCCGAGCCGGGAACAAAGCGCGCGCAAATCCGTTCCGCCACCGCCTCGGGAGCCACCGAGGCTCGCCGCCAGTCTCGCGCGGCCCCGGAGACACCGGCGTAGGTGCCAAGAGTGACGGACAATCCGGCGGCGACGGAGCCTCCCAACGCGGACGAGCAGGCGCGGGAGGCGTCAGCGCCGTCGCGCGACGCCAGGTCCGATCTCGCGCGGTCGGTGACGGATCTGATCCCCGCGCTGCGCGCGTTCGGCCGGTCCATGACGCGCGACGTGACCGAGGCAGACGATCTCGTGCAGGAAACGCTGGTTCGCGCGCTGGCGAACATCCATCAGTTCGCTCCCGGCACGAACCTCAAGGCCTGGCTCTTCACCATCCTGCGCAACACCCACATCTCCTTGTCGAAGCGGCGAAGCCGCGAACGAAACATGATGTCGGAGACCGCGCCGGAGGATGTCGGGGCCGCCGCTTCGCAGGCCTGGCTGCCAGCGACCTCCGCCCTGCGGTCCGCGGTGGAGAAGCTGCCTGAGGAGCAGAGGGAGGCGCTCATCCTGATCGGCGCGCTGGGCCTCAGCTACGAAGAGTGCGCCGAAGTCTGCGGCTGTCCGATCGGTACGGTGAAGAGCCGGCTGAACCGGGCGCGCGCCAGGCTGGCGACGCTGCTCGACGCCACCACCGCCGACGAAATCTGACGTCAGTCGGCCGACGTCTCGCGAGGTTGCGGCGCGGGCGCCTCTTCGTCCTCCGACGGCTGTTGAGCGAGCATCGACTCCAGGCGCGCAGCCAGGTCCTGAAGCCGCTCGGGCAGCCGCTCCTCGACCACGCTGCCGAAGACCCGCTTCAACTCCGCTCCCAGGGCGCGCTGGCGGGCGATGCGGTCGTCCTCGGTCTCGTCGCCTTGCATCATGGTCATCTCTTCAACCGAGAGCCCCTCGGTAGTCGGCGCTGTCCGCCGTCATTCGACTGTCGCATCGGCCCGCTGGCGGGCGTCCGGCTGGCCCCGAATGAACGCATGAAGCGCCACAGCGCCAGAATGTTCCTGCGCCCGCGCTTGCGCTGCGTCAATCGCCAGAGAGCCCCCACCATCTAGCGTTCCAACGTGGAGACGCTATGTTCCGCTTTCTCGCGTTCCGCGCGCAACAGGTTCCATCGTTCGATGCTAGAAACGGTCTGTGCGGACAAGGCTGTGTTGATCTGCGACGGCGAAGAGGCCGGAGCGGTCGACTACTCGATTTCGGTGCGGCGCGACGCCGCCTCGAGGCGCAGCTACGCCTCCGGTTACCTGCTCGCCCGCGGCGAGACGCTTGCAGCCTGCGGGGCCTGTCAGACCGCGGCCATCGACAGCGGCCATTTCGGCAGGCTGCTGATCCGCCTGAACCGGATCGAGGGCGCGCGGGTCGATTTCGACGTGATGGAGCCGTCGCTCGCGCTCCGCATCGACCCGCCTCTGGCGCCGGATCTGACGAGCCCGGAGGAGCCGGAGGTTCTGGCGTCCTACCGCGCTCTCGACGCGGACTGGTAGCTCCGGCCCGGACGCTACACCTCTTCGGCTTCTTCACGTCGTATGGCGGTCGTTCCCGCGACGGAGCGGCGCCGCCGTCCTTGAAACGGCGGCTGCCTGCGCGAGAACGCAGGGATGACCCTCGCGCCTGCGGCTCCCCCGGAAGAGCAATTCGGCGTTCCGTTGACGACGCCTCCGATGGAGGCGCGCGCCGCGGAAGCGCTGCCGAAAGGCGAGGGCTGGCGATACGAGCCGAAATGGGACGGCTTCCGCTGCCTCGCCTTCAAGGCCGGCGACGAGGTCGAGCTCAGGGCGAAATCCGGCAAGCCGCTCGGCCGCTACTTCCCCGAAGTCGTTCAGTTCCTGCGCGGCCTCAAAGCCGACCGCTTCGTGCTCGATGGAGAGCTGGTCATCGAGATCGACGGCCGTCTGTCGTTCGATGCGGTTCAGATGCGCCTGCATCCGGCCGAGAGCCGGATCCGCAAACTTTCCGCCGCGACGCCCGCGCGGCTGATCCTGTTCGACATGCTGGCTTCCCCGGACGGCGGGGCTCTTCTCGCGGAGCCGCTCGAGAAACGCCGGGTCCAGCTCGAACGGTTCGCGAGCCTGTTCCTGAAGACGCCGGACGTCACCCTGTCGAGGTTCACCGACGACCCCGACGAGGCGGAGCGGTGGCTCGCCGACGCCGGCCATGGCGCGACCGATGGGGTCGTGGCCAAGCGCCTCGATGGGCCTTATGCGCCCGGCGAGCGGGCGATGGTGAAGGTCAAGCGCCTGCGCACCGCGGACTGCGTCGTCGGCGGCTTCCGCTACGAAAGCGCGGGGCCACTCGTCGGCTCGCTGTTGCTTGGGCTCTATGACGCCGAGGGGCGGCTGGATCATGTCGGCTTCACCTCGACGATCTCCAATGCCGAACGGCCGGAATTGACCGGGCGACTGGAGGCGCTGCGCGAACCGCCGGGCTTCACGGGGCGCGCGCCGGGCGGCCCCAGCCGCTGGAGCACCGAACGAAGCGCCGAATGGGAGCCGCTCAGACCGGAGCTTGTCGTCGAGGTGCGCTTCGATCACGTCACCGGCGACCGGTTCCGGCACGGGACCAAGCTGCTGCGGTGGCGGCCGGACAAATCGCCCGGCCAGTGCCGCATGGAGCAGATCGCTCCCGGGTGACGGCCCGGACGGGCTAGATTTGCTCGGCCATGTCGAACACCGGACCGTCGCGGTCGGTGGGGTCCTTATCCCCAACATCCTCGGCGGCGTGGCGCACGGACTCCTCGATCTCGTCGAGCCCGTCCTCGGTCTCGATCGCGCCGGAGCCGGAGGTACGGAAGTTCGTCCGGTCGCTCGCCGGCTCGCCGCCGCCGCTCTTCTCGCGGATCTCGTCTTCTCGGACGCTCTCGATCTCGGACTGATCGTCGTCATCCGGAGCGACGCGCCCGGTGGCGGACTCCAGAATGGCGCGATCGCCCGGGTCGGTCTGCGACGTGTTCGCGTATCGGCTCGTGGGCTCGGGCGGGTCGCGATCCAATCGTGCCATGAGGCGCCTCCTGATCTTTCTGTCCCGGGAACAACAGACGAGGCGCCGCGCCCGTTCCGGAGATCGTTCGCCATGATCCGGCCAAGCTTGAGGGGCCAATCTCTGGACGGGGCAATCGAGGTTCTGGTCATGCGTCGTCTGATCGCGCTTTCGCTTCTCTCCGGAATGGCCGCAGGGCCCGCCTTCGCCGCCGATGTTCCCGAGAGCTACTATGAGCGTCACAGCTATGAGCGCGCGCCCGTCGAGCGCGAGACCGTGGTCGAGGAGCCGGCCTGGCGCAGCGTCACCATCGAGGAGGAGGAGCCGGTCGAGGAGCGGGTGATCGTGCGGCGGCCTCCGCCCGTGGTGGTCCGGCGCACCTATGTCGAGGAGTTTCCGCGCCACCACGGCTGGCGCCATGCCCGCCGTGACCGGCCGTTCGTCAAGGAAGAGATCACGCGCTACGACGGGCCGCGCTGGTAGCCCCGAGCCGCGGCTTCGGCCGCGACCTCAGGGGCGAGGCTCGCCCGACCGGCCAAGGGCGTCCTCGATGCAGCGAATGATCGTGGCGCCATCGGAAGGCTTGCTGAGGAAGCAATGGGCGCCGTTCGCCATCACCCTCCGGCGCACGTCTTCGGTCGGAAACGCGGTCATGAAGATGATCGGGAAGCGGCGTCCGCTCGAGACCAGGACTTCCTGCAGCTTGTCGCCGGTCATCACAGGCATCTGGACGTCGGTGATCATGCAGTCGGGCTCGTCTCCCGGCCCATGAGCGAGGAAGTCGTCCCCGGAGCAGTAGGTCCGGGCATGGTAGCCCAGCGATCTCACGAGACTGGCGAGCGAGGCGCGAACGCCGTCGTCGTCGTCGACGATCGCGATGGTCGGCGCCTCGGCCATAACATCCTCTCGCATCCTTGGGGATGCAGCATAAGGTACTCAGTTAGGGTTTGAGCCTAGGCGCGTCCAATCGGGCCGGGAATCATACACTAGTGTGCCTTACGAAGACTGCGGCCGGGAGAGGCCGAGCGCCTCCGCCATCCGGACCAATTCGGCCAGAGACTTCGCCTTCATTTTCCGCATGGCGTTGCCGCGGTGGATCTTCACGGTGATCTCGCTGAGGCCGAGTTCGCCCGCCACCTGCTTGTTCATGAGGCCTGAGGTGACGTACCCCATCACCTCGCGTTCGCGGGCCGTCAGGCTGGCGTAGAGCGACTTCAGATCCGCTTCCGCCGCCTGTTCGCGCCGTCGCCGCGCATCGCGTTCGATCGCGCTCATGACGGCGTCCAGCATGTCCTGGTCCCTGAACGGCTTCGCCAGGAAGTCGATCGCGCCGGCCTTCATGGCGCGCACGGACATCGGGATGTCGCCATGGCCGGTCATGAAGATCACCGGAAGATCGACGCCCGAGGCCGCGAGCTGTTGCTGGAAGTCGAGCCCGCTCACGCCCGGGAGCCGCACGTCGAGGACGATGCAGCTCGGGTTCTCGGGCACCGGGCGGCGCAGAAGGTCGGCGGGCGATCCGAACAGCTCCGCGTCGAGCCCCACCGAGCGGAACAGGCTGCCGAGCGCGTCACGCACCCCGGCGTCGTCGTCTACCACCAGAACGACCGGCTTCGCCGGACGCTCATCCTTCGAGCCGCTGCTGCCGTGCCGGATCATCTTGAGACTCTATGGGGGCGGCCGGGAGCGTGAACGTGAAGCGGGCGCCTTCGCCCGGCTCGCTCTCGACCGAGAGTTGACCGCCGTGAGCTTCGACCGTCGATCGGCAGATCGCAAGGCCCATGCCCATGCCATCCTGCTTGGTCGTGAAGAACGGCTCGAACAGTCTTGCGACATCTTCCGGCGAGATGCCGGGGCCGCTGTCCTCGACGCTGATCCGGATCTGGTCGGGGCCCTCGGCGGACGCCTCCACGGAAAGGCTGCCGCCGCCGGTTCCGAGCATAGCCTGCGCGCCGTTCACGGCGAGATTCACGAGCACCTGCTGCAGTTGCACCCGGTCCCCGACGATCGCCGGAAGCTTAGGGTCGATCGCCAGGCGGAGCGTCACGCCCGAGGTCATGAGCTGCCGCTCGACCAGGAGCATCGCGTCCTGGACCAGCTCGGGAACATCGAGCAGATCGCGCCTTATCGGCCCCTTCTTCAGGAATGACCTGATGCGGCCGACGATCGCGCTGGCGCGCTTGCCCTCGTCGATGGCGCGGACGAGCGCAGTGGAGACCTCTTCCAGGTCCGGCTCCTTGCGCCGAAGCCAGCGGAGCGCCGCCTCTCCATTGGTCACGATCGCCGCGAGCGGCTGGTTGACCTCGTGGGTTATCGAGGCGGTCAGTTCGCCAAGCGTGGCGACGCGGGCCGCGTGGGCGAGCTCCGCCTGGGCGGCCATCAGCGCGTGCTGGGCGTTGTTGCGCTCGGTCACGTCGACCACGAAGGCGAGGACCTCGCCATCCATGCTCTCGTCAGCGTCCGGGAAGGTCAGTCCGAAGATGGCCGGCACACGGCGTCCGTCCGCGGCGCGGATCTCGGTCTCGCCCTCGAAGAACCTGTCGCCGCGACAGAACGCGGCAAGGGACGCCGCGAAGGTCTGGTCAGCCTCGCTCAAGACAGTGTCGAGCGATCCCGCGAAGCGGGCAGGGCTGTCGGCCCCGGCGATCTCGAGGAACGCCGCATTGACGTCGGTGATCGTCACCAATGCTTTGGCGCGCTTCACGAACTCAGGATCGCGTTCGATCTGGCCCGGGAGGTCGGTCTCGCCGTCCGCGATGCGGCGCCGCAATTCCGCGCGGAGCGCCGACCAGTCCTCCTGCAGCAGGCCGACCCGGCTGGCGTCGAAGATCCGCCGGAAACGGCGTTCGCTCTGGGCCAGCGCCATGTGCGAGGCTTCGCGCTCGGTGACGTCACGGTGGGTCTCGAGCACCCGGCCCGGCTGGCCCGGGCCGCTGCGCTGCAGGACCCAGCGGCTTTCGACGATGAGGGTCGCGCCGCTCCGGGTGCGCTGACGCAGCATTCCCTCCCAGCGCCCTGTGCGAAGCAACTCCGCCTCGATCTCGTCGCGGCTGGTCGGATACTCCGTCGCGAGCAGATCGTCGGCGACCCTGCCGACGGCTTCCTCTGAGGTCCAGCCGTAGCAATTCTCGGCGCCGCTGTTCCAGAACCTGATCACGCCCTGCGCGTCGCGGACGAAGATCATGTCGTGCGAAAGGTCGAGCAGCCGCGCCTGCTCGCGAAGCCTCGCCGTCGCCTTCCGGTTCTGGATGGCGAGGAGGGTCGCGATCCCGATCGCCGAGAAGCTGGCCAGCACCCGCAAGGTGGGAGAGCCGACGTGACCGAAGCCATGCATGACGACATAGGCGAGCGCCGTCAGGACCACGCTCGCCGCGGAGGCGGCCAGAAGATCCGGCAGCGAGATCCTCGCCGCGATCAGGATGACGATGACATAGAGGACGGCGACCGCGCCCTCGAGGGGCGTCAGGACGTCGACAAGGAACACCCCGAGGGTCAACACGCCGGCTAGCGCCCGAAGGGCCGCCGGTTGACCAAGCCGCGGCGTCGCGCGCTCCATCGTGCTTGTCGCCGACAATCCTGCGCCCCCGATTACTTCGCCGCGCTCAGCCGAGCGCCAGCATTGGCCCATGCTCCTCGCAGCGAGCCTCGAATGTCGCCTGATGCTTGAGAAAGAGACAGTGGAATCTACGTCCCGATCGCCCGGATCGAGGATCTTGTTGGCCGCAGATACTCGGCGGTCAGCCGGGACCCGGTCCGCGCGAGCTGCGGGCCGGGTCCGGGTGACGTCAACCATTGTTCTCGTCGGCGTCCCAGGTCGTCGGATCGTACTGATGCGACTGGCCCTGGTCGCCCGTCCGGATCATCTTCTTGAGCCGCACCGGAGCGACGTGCTCGGCCGCCTTGGGGCTGTGGCTCATGGAGGCCGCCGGACGCTGCGAGTGAATGCGGGACCAATCCTCCGCGGAGGGTTCGGCGAACGCGGCGGTGGAAACGAGGCTGGCCAACGCGGCGGCGATCATCATGGTCTTCATTGTACGTCTCCATTATCTTTGTTTTGAGGCGCCAACCGCGGCGTCTGCTGGAGACATATTTGTATTTTCGCGGCAATCTTTTTATTGAACAATGAGATCGCAGCTTCATACCCTTGTATGAGGGGCGCTTTCCGGCTTGTCGCTCTCGAGCTCGGGGCGCCCGAGAGGGCGGGAACGGCCCTTCACCTGGGTCCGGTCTCGGCCAGCGGCGACACCACGCCGTTGCGCATGCAGTAATAGACAAGGTCAATGTCCGACGAGACGCCGAGCTTCGTCTTCACGGCGTAATGGTAGTTCGCGACAGTCTTGGCAGTGAGATTTAGGGCGCCCGCTATTTCTTCCGTCGACTTCGCGTCGAGCAGCATCCGCAGCACCTCGAACTCTCGCGGCGACAGCCGCTCGAGCGCGGACGCCTCCTCCTCCAGCCGGGTCGCGGCGAGCGCGGCCGAGATCTCCGGACACAGAGCCGTCCGGTTTCGGGCGACGCTCCTCACCGCGCCGGCCAGCAAATCCGGCGCGCTGCTCTTCGTCATGTAGCCCCTGGCGCCCGCCCGGAACGCCTGCAGGGCGTAGCTCGAATTGGCGTGCATGCTGAACACGAGGATGCGCGCATGCGGGTCCCACTGGCGGATCTGCCGGATCACGTCGATGCCGCCGCGGCCGGGCATGCTGATGTCCATGACGACGACGTCCGGCGTGCTCTCCTTGTAGAGGCGATAGGCGGCGGCGCCGTCGCCTGCGTCCGCGACGACGTCGATGCCGTCCTCCTTCTCCAGCAGCCGCCGGTAGCCTTCGCGCACGACGGCGTGGTCATCGACCAGCATCACCCTGATCGAGCCGCTCATCAGGCTTCCTCCCGCTGATCGAGGCGGACGGAAAAGCTTGCCCGCAATTCGAAGCCGCCTTCGGGCCGCTGGCCGGCGGTGAAATCGCCACCGAGCGCGTAGACCCGTTCGCGCATGCCGATGAGGCCGGCGCCCGTCAGCGGATCGGACGAGGGAGGGCGACGCAGGCCCTGTCCGTCGTCCGTGATCCGCAGCTCGATGGACCGCGAGCGTTCTCCTGCAGAGGAGGACGTTTCCGGGCCTTCGCGCAAGAGGACCTCGACGTTCTCGGCGGCGGCGTGGCGGGTGGCGTTGTTCAGGCCTTCCTGCACGATCCTGTAGATGTGAGCGGCCGCCTCCGCCGGGACGTTCTCGAACCGGCCTTCAGCCTGGAATGTGAAACGCGTGCGCCCAGCCGCCAGCCGGGCCTGGCCGGCGACCAGTTCCCGAAGGCTTGCGAGCAGGCCGAGGTCGTCGATCTCCGGGGGGCGGAGATTGGCGAGCGTCTCGCGCAGCGACCGCATGGCGCTCGAGGCCAGCGCGACCAGTTCGCCGCTTTCTCTCGACGCCTCGGGGGTCGTCGCCGCGACCGTCTTTCCGATCGACGCCGCCATGCAGCTCAGCGCCGTCAGCCGCTGCGCGATGTCGTCGTGCAGTTCGCGGGCGATGAGCCGGCGCTCGCGCTCCTGCGCGTCGACCAATCTGCGGGCGAGTTCGGCGCGGTCCGACGTCGTCGCCTGAAGCTTTCGCGCGAGGTCGTTGAACACCGTCGCGACCCGCTGAAGCTCATAGAGGCGGAAGGCGGGCAGCCGGCTCGACAAGTCGCCGTTCGCCAGGCGGCTGATGCCGGCGAGGATTTCGGTCGTCGGCCGCAGCGCGTGGTCGACCACGAAGTATACGAGCAAGCACAATGCGCCGATCATCGTGACCCACAGGCCGAGCGTCCGCGTCAGCTCCGTCCAGGCGCGGCCCGCGACTGTCGCCGGGTCGATCGTGGCGCGGATCACGCCCCAGGACTGGCCGCGATGGACAAGCCGGCGCTCGGCGATCGACTGGTCGAAGAACAGCGCCCTGTAGGCGTCCACGAACCAGCCCGGCGGGCTTTCGGCTCGCTCGTCGCTGCCCACGCAACTCGCATTCCGGATCGCCCCGTCGGCTCCCAGCAGTCGCACGCATTGGCCGGGTCCAAGCGCGAATTTCAGGACCGACTCCCAGTCGGGAAACCGCTCCACGAGATCGAGCCCCCGCGTGATGCGGATGATCTGGACCCGAAGCTGCTTTTCGACCGCTTCCGCGGCGTCCTCGTTCTGCCGCCGCGCCTCGCTGGCCACGCCGTGCGCGGCCAGAATCGCGCCGGCCGCCAGGCAGAGCAGCGCGACGATGACGATGCGTCGGACCAGCGCCCATTTGAGGTCAAGGCTCCGGGCGCGCTTCAACCCTGTGGCATCTTCCGGCGCCGCCGCGTGCGCGGCCGGCGTCGTGGCTGCCTTCAGCCAGGGAGCCTGCGGCGGTCTCAGGAAAAATGCCCAAGGGTTCATGTGCGGATCGCCATTCCAAGCCGGGCCCGGACCCCCACTATAGGGCCGCCCGATCATAGAGCCTTTGACTAAAGGCGACGCAAGCTCGGGATGATGTGAAGTCATGGCGCGCGATCGCGAGGTCGCCGAACGACCCCGTGCGCGCTCTGTTGAGTAAGCGCCAAAGCATTGGAGGGTTAGCCTGTGAGACAAGCAACCGGTTTTGCAGCCCTCGCGGTGGCTGTTGCGCTGTCCGGCGTCGCGGTGGCGGAGTCCTCCGCCCACAAGCAGATGATCGCCATTCCGGACGCGGCCGCCGTCCAGTGGAAGCCCGCTCCGGCCGCCCTCCCGAAGGGCATCGAGATCAGCGTCGTGATGGGCGACCCCGAAAAGCCGGGGCCGTTCGCGCTGAGGCTCCGGATCCCGGCCGGGACCACGATCGCTCCGCACACGCATGCGACCGACGAGACCGTCACCCTGCTGTCAGGGAGCCTCGTGCATGACATGGGAGAGACGATGGTCGAGAGCCGCGGTCAGGCGTTCGGAACAGGCGGCTTCCTCTATCTGCCGGCCCTTATGCCCCACTCGCTCTGGACCAAGGACGAGGCCGCCGTGATCCAGGTGAACGGCACCGGGCCGTTCGGCCTGAACTACGTCAATCCCGCCGACGATCCGAGCAAGGCCCACTGAGGCGGCCCACCGAATGACCAGCCGGCGCCGGAGGCGCGTTCTCCGGCGCGATCCACGCCTCGCTCGACGAGCGGCGCGCCGATCGCGTCGGAAGGCGCTGACGCCTGCCTGGATACTGCCCGGCTAGTTCTTGGCGTTGGGGAAGAACAACTGCTCGCCGCCGATCTTGTATGCAGCGATCGCGTCCTGGCCGTCTTTCGAAATCAGCCAGTCGACGAACGCCTGGCCCTCCTTGACCTTCACGGTCGGGTGCTTTTCGGGGTTCACGAGCATGACGCCGTACTGGTTGAAGAGGCGCTTGTCGCCTTCGACCAGAATCGTGAGGTCGCCCCGGTTCTTGAAAGACAGCCAGGTGCCGCGATCCGCCAGCAGGTAGGCGTTGCTGGCCGAGGCCGTGTTCAGCGCGGGACCCATGCCCTGGCCGACGTCGCGGTACCAGTCGCCGCGCACGGCCGCGAGGTCGACGTCGGCGCCCTTCCAGAGGCGAAGTTCGGCGTTGTGCGTGCCGGAACGGTCGCCGCGCGAGACGAAGGGCGCCTTCGCGGCCGCGAGCTTGCGGAAGGCCTCCAGCACGTCGAGGCCCTTGACGCCGGCGGGGTCGTCCTTCGGCCCGATCAGCACGAAGTCGTTGTACATGACGTCGTGGCGCGCCTTGGCGAAGCTCTCGGCGAGGAACTTCTCCTCAGCCGGGCGGTCATGGACCAGAACGACGTCCGCATCCCCGCGCCGCGCAACGTCGAGCGCCTGGCCGGTGCCGAGGGCGACCACCTTCACCTCGATCCCGGTTTTTTCCTTGAAGAGCGGGAGGATGTGCTTGAACAGCCCGGACTGTTCGGTCGACGTCGTCGAGGCGACGATGATCGAGGCCGGCTCCGCTCGGACGATTTGCGGCCCGAACCCGAGGGCGGCGATCAGTCCGAACGTCAGGACGCCGCGGCGAAGAATGTCCAAGGCAGTTCTCCCTTGATGTAGGCCTGAGCTTCGGCCGATCGCGGCGACGTCAGCACCGCGCGGGTAGGCCCGTGTTCGACGGCGCGGCCGCGCGACAGCACCACCACGTCGCCGGCGAGCCGCATGACCTGTCCGAGATTGTGCGAGACGAGCACGACCTTGGCGCCGCGGCGGCTGATCTCGTCGACGAGCCCCTCGACGAGTTCGGTCGCAGCCGGATCGAGATTGGCCGTGGGCTCGTCGAGCAGCAGGAGGTCCGGCTCGATCGCCCACGCGCGGGCGAGGGCGAGGCGCTGCTGCTCGCCGCCCGAAAGCAGCGTGGCCGGATGGTCGGCGCGGGCCGAAAGGCCAAGCCGGTCGAGCG
>NZ_JBJKEX010000110.1:0-8516 GCF_045505405.1 Hansschlegelia beijingensis
CCGGCCGGCTCCGGCTCCGGCGCCCGCGCCTGTTCCGACGACGCAGCCGGCGGCCCCGCGCTCCGCCGCGAAGAGCTCGGACGTCTACGAGCTCCCGCCGCTCGATCTGCTGGCGCTCCCCGCCGAGAACGAGCCCAACGAGGAGCACTCGGAGGAGGCGCTCGAGCGGAACTCCGTGAAGCTGCAGCAGACCCTGCAGGACTTCGGCGTGCGCGGAGAGATCATCGACGCCAATCCCGGTCCGGTCGTCACGCTTTATGAGCTGGAGCCCGCGCCGGGCGTGAAGTCGAGCCGGGTGATCGCGCTCGCCTCCGACATCGCCCGCTCGATGGCGGCGATCTCGGCCCGCGTCGCCGTGGTCGAGGGCCGCAACGTCATCGGCATCGAGCTGCCGAACGCCCGCCGCGACACGGTGTTCCTGCGCGAACTCCTCGAGAGCCCCGCCTTCGGCGCCACCCAGCACAAGCTCGCGCTGTGCCTCGGCAAGACGATCGGGGGCGAGCCGGTGATCGCCGACCTCGCCAAGATGCCGCACCTGCTGGTGGCGGGCACCACCGGCTCGGGCAAGTCGGTCGCGATCAACACCATGATCCTGTCGCTGCTCTACATGCACCGGCCCGAGAAGTGCCGGCTGATCATGGTCGACCCCAAGATGCTGGAGCTCTCGGTCTACGAGGGCATTCCCCATCTTCTGACGCCGGTCGTGACCGACCCCCGCAAGGCGGTGGTCGCGCTCAAATGGGCGGTCCGCGAGATGGAGGACCGCTACAAGAAGATGTCGAAGCTCGGCGTGCGCAACATCGACGGCTTCAACGCCCGCGCCGCAGAGGCGACCGCGCGCGGGGAGACCGTCACGCGCCAGGTCCAGACCGGCTTCGACCGCGAGACCGGGCAGCCGATCTACGAAGACGAGGTCATGGACCTGTCTCCGCTGCCGTACATCGTCATCATCGTCGACGAGATGGCCGACCTGATGATGGTGGCCGGCAAGGACATCGAGGGCGCGATCCAGCGGCTTGCCCAGATGGCGCGCGCGGCCGGCATCCATCTGATCATGGCCACCCAGCGGCCCTCGGTCGACGTCATCACGGGCACCATCAAGGCGAACTTCCCGACCCGCATCTCGTTCCAGGTTACCAGCAAGATCGACAGCCGCACGATCCTCGGCGAGATGGGCGCCGAGCAGCTGCTAGGCCAAGGCGACATGCTGCACATGCAGGGCGGCGGCCGGATCACCCGCGTGCACGGCCCGTTCGTGGCCGACGCGGAGGTCGAGAAGGTCGTCGACCATCTCAAGCTGCAGGGCCGGCCCGAATATCTCGAGGCGGTCACCGCGGATGACGAGGAGGCCGCCGCCGAGGGCGAGGAGACGGACGCCGCGGTGTTCGACGCCGGCGAGTTCAGCGAGGAGTCCGGCGACCTTTACGAGCAGGCCGTCGCGGTCGTGCTCCGGGACCGGAAGGCCTCGACCTCCTACATCCAGCGCCGTCTCCAGATCGGCTACAACCGCGCCGCCTCCCTCATGGAGCGCATGGAGCAGGAAGGCATCGTCGGCGCCGCGAACCACGCCGGCAAGCGCGAGATCTTCCGGGGAGGCTGACGGATCCGGCGGCCGGAGCGCCGCGCGCTCCGGCCGATCAGCCTCAGGTGCTCTTGTCGACGATGCCGGCGAGGCCCTTCACGTAGATGCCGTCGATGACGGTCTTGGCCTCGGCCTCGCTCGCGCCCTTCGGCTGGAACGATCCGGTCCAGGTGACCTTGGAGCCCGCCGAGCCCGAGGGCTCGACCTGTATGGTGGAGACATAGTTCTCCACCGGCAGCGGGCTCTCGAGGATGCGGTAGCTGTACGCCATGCGGGCGTCGTCGCGGCCGACTTCCTCCTCTACGATCGTGCCGCCGCCCTTCAGGCTGAGCGTGCGGATGTTCTTGCCGCCCTGCGTCGAAAGCTGGCAGCCTTCGACCACCGGGTGCCAGCTCGCGATCCCGCAGAACCCGCCGATCGTGGCCCAGACCTTGTCGGGCGCCGCGTTGACGGGCGTCGCCTCGGTGACCTCGGCCGCTAGCGCCGGCGAGGCGGCGAGCGCCACCAACGCCGCGGCGGAAAACAATCGTTTGGGCATGTCCTCACTTGTCCTTCTTGCTGGACGGTCTGTGCGCCGCTGCGTCCAGCATAGGGCGGTGAGGAAGGTTGCAAAGATGAGCGACCACGCCCGGCGGCCTCGCCGAGGCTGAGATCACGTCGCCGCCCATCCTGCTCTGGAGCCCGGGCGCCGGGCGGTTCGTCGTGCATCGTGGGACGAGCGGGCGAGACGATCACGCGCCGAAGATCGACCATCCCATGCGCTTGGCCAGCGTTTCGAGCGCGATCCGGCCGAGGTGGGAGTTGCCCGAGGCGTCGAGCCCCGGGGCCCACACTGCGATCGAGGCCTTTCCAGGCGCGACCGCCAGGATGCCGCCGCCCACGCCGCTCTTGCCCGGCAGTCCGACCCGGTAGGCGAACTCGCCCGAGCCGTCGTAATGGCCGCAGGTCAGCATGATCGCGTTGATGCGCCGCGCGCGCTCGGGGGGCACGACTGTGAGCCCGGTCGACGGATTGCGGCCCGAATAGGCCAGGAAGCGCCCCGCCATCGCGAGCTGGCGGCACGACATCGCGATCGCGCAGTGGTGGAAGTAGACGCCGAGCGTATAGGCGACCGGATTGTCGAGAATCCCGAAGGACTTCATGTAATTCGCGAGCGCCGCGTTGCGGAAGCCGGTGCGCTGCTCCGACGCCGCGACCGCCTTGTCGATCGTGATGGTCGAATCGTCCGCCAGGAACTGCATGAAGCGCAGGATCTCGCCGAGCGCCTCGCGCGGCTGATGACCGGACAGGATCAGATCGGTGACGGCGATCGCGCCGGCGTTGATGAACGGGTTGCGCGGAACTCCGCGCTCGTTCTCGAGCTGGACGATGGAGTTGAACGGACTGCCCGAGGGCTCCCTCCCCACGCGCCGCCAGAGCCGGTCGCCGGCCTTGCCGAGCGCGAGCGTCAGCGTGAAGACCTTCGAGATGCTCTGGATCGAGAACGGCGTGTCGCTGTCTCCGCCGGCCGCGACCTCCCCCTCGGCGTCGATGACCGCAATCCCGAACGCTGAGGGATCGACGCGGGCGAGTTCCGGAATGTAGCTCGCGACCTCGCCGCGATCCGTGCGCTCGCGCATCTCCTGCGCGATCTCCCGCACCACGGTCTGAAGGTCTGGCACGCCGGCGGTCATCGGTGTCTTCCTGCTCCGCCCGGGCTTTAGCCGGTGGGCGCGCGGGTGGCCAGATCACGATTCACGCAGGCGGAAACAAAGCACCCCCGCGGGCGTTTCCTCTGGATCGGGTCGGCGGGATCCGCGCCCCACGATCGCCTCAGGGCGGACGGGAGCGGACGGCGCAGCTCGCAAAACCGGAGGAACGAGATGGGCGATGACCGCAACCGCACGGGTGATGCGTCTCAGGGCAAGACCCTGACGAACCGCCAAGGCCACCCGATCCACAACAACCAGTCGCAGAGAACGGTGGGGGCGCGCGGCCCGGCCACGCTCGAGAACTATCAGTTCCTCGAGAAGATCACGCATTTCGACCGCGAGCGCATTCCGGAGCGCGTGGTCCACGCGCGCGGCTTCGTCTGCTATGGCGAGCTCGAGGTCACCGGCAAGATCGGCGACGAGCCGGCCTCCAAATACACCCGCGCCAAGGTGTTCAGCCAGGCCGGCAAGAAGACGCCCCTCGCGATCCGCTTCTCGACCGTGATCGGCGGCCGCGACTCCTCCGAAGTGGCGCGCGATCCGCGCGGCTTCGCGGTGAAGTTCTACACCGAAGACGGTAACTGGGATCTCGTGGGCAACAACCTCGCGATCTTCTTCATCCGCGACGCGATCAAGTTCCCCGACGTGATCCATTCGCTGAAGCCGGACCCGATCACGTTCCGGCAGGAGCCGAACCGCATCTTCGACTTCATGAGCCAGACGCCTGAATCGATGCACATGCTGACGCATCTGTTCAGCCCGCGCGGCATCCCGGCCAGCTACCGGCACATGGAGGGGTTTGGGGTCAACACCTACAAGATGGTCAACGCCCAGGGCGATACCGTGCTGGTGAAGTACCACTTCCATCCGCGTTGCGGCGTGGCGAGCCTAACCGCCGCGGAGGCCGAGAAGGTGCAGGGCAAGGACCTCGGCTCAGCCTCGAAGGATCTGTACCAGGCCATCGAGCGTGGCGAGCACCCGCAGTGGGACATGTATGTCCAGATCATGGAGGACCATGATCATCCGGAGCTCGAATGGGACCCGCTCGACGACACCAAGATCTGGCCCGAGAAGGATTTCCCGCTCCGCCACGTCGGCGTCATGACGCTCAACCGCAACGTCCAGGACCATCACAACGAGAACGAACAGATTGCGATGGGCACCGGCGTGCTCGTCGACGGCCTCGACTTCTCGGACGACAAGATGCTGGTCGGCCGCACCTTCTCCTATTCGGACACCCAGCGTTACCGCGTGGGGACGAACTATCTCCAGCTGCCGGTCAACCAGCCGAAGCACGCGAACGTCGCCACCAATCTCACCGGCGGCCAGATGTCGTATCGCCGGGATGTGGCGCCCGGGCAAAATCCGCACGTCAACTTCGAGCCCTCGATCCACAATGGCCTGAGCGAGAGCCCCGAGGACGTCCCGAACAACGCGCCGGAGATCCACGGCCGGCTGACGCGCAGCGTCATCGAGCGCCGCAACGACTATGTCCAGGCCCGCGCGCGCTTCTGCACGATGATGGATTGGGAGCGCGACGACCTCGTGCACAACATGATCGATCAGCTCAGCCAGTGTGAGCGGGACGTGCAGGAGCGGATGTTGTGGCACTTCTTCCTGGTGCACGACCAGTATGGCGGCCGCGTCGCTGAAGGGCTGGGAATGTCGGCGGCCGACGTCGCGCACCTTCAGCCCCTTCCCAAGCAGGTGCTGACCGAGGAGGATCAGCGCCGGCTGCAGAACCTCGGCCGGAACGGCGACAAGATCGACGGCGCGGTCTGGGGGCAGTGGACGAGTTCGGTGAAGAACCACCGCGCCACGGCCGACGAGGTGCTCTCCGGGCGGATCGGCCAGAAGGAGATGGATCAGGCCGCGGAGTAACAACCGGCGCCGGATACCTCCGAAGCCCTCGAGCGTCTCTGTTCGGGACGCGCGAGCAGGACTCGCGGAGAAAATCAGCGCTGCCGCAACCACATAGGGGACCGCGCGCTTGCCATCATGGCGCGCGGCCCAAGCTCCTGAAACAGTGCGGGGCGGCCGGTCGGGGTCGTCCTCCTGACAGGGGAGTAGTAGCTATGATGGGAATGCTCGAACTGTTCCTGATGGCCGGGTTCGGCGTCGCGCTGGTGGTCTACGTCCTGACCCGGCTGAACTCCGGTCTGTCCCGGGCCGAGCGCAAGCGGCTCACCTCCACAGACTGAGCGCCTCCTCAGGCGGCGCTCGCCTGGGCTGGCCCGAGATAGCGGGCCGCCACCTCGCGCCGCGACAGGCCCGGCCCCATGGCGAGCCGCGCCTGGTTCATCGCCCTCCACTGGGCTTCGTCGGCAAGCGGCGGGATCGTGACGGTCTCGCCGCGTTCGAACCCCACCAGGCTCGCATCGACCAGATCGCCGACCTCCATCACCATTTCGGGCGGGAAGGAGTTCACGTCCTTTCCGGCCCGCTCCCAGATCTCCGTCCGCGTCGCGCCCGGCAGCACGGCCTGGACCCGGACGCCCTTGTCCTCGACCTGAGCGGCCAGTGACAGCGACAGGTTCAGCAGGTGAGCCTTTGACCCGCTGTAGACGCCGTCGAACGCCTCCGGAGCCAGCGCCAGCACTGAGGCGATGTTGATGATCCCGCCCCGGCCGCGCGGCGCGAAGGCCTTGCCGGCGGCGGCAGCCAGCAGCGTCGGCGCGGTGATGTTGAGCGCGATCAGCCGCTCGATCGCCCCCGGCTGACTTTCGAGCAGACCGCCGTCGAGCGCCATGCCGGCGTTGTTCACCAGCAGCGTGATCGCCGCATCCTCACCCAGCCGGTGCTCGACGGCGGCCAGATCCACCCTGTCCGTCAGGTCGGCCCGCAGGACTTCCGCGCTCCGGCCAGTGGTCGCGCTGATCCGGTCGGCGAGCGTCCGCAGACGCGCCTCGTCGCGCGCCACGAGGATCACGTCATAGCCCTTGGCTGAAAGCTTCTCCGCATAGGTCGCGCCTATGCCGCTCGAAGCGCCGGTGATGAGCGCCGTTCCTTGGACTGCCGCATTCATGGAAGAGTCTCCTGTGGGCGACGCCGATCGGTCGCTTGCATTATGGTAGCGAGTAGATATCTTTTTGCAATGGACACTGAAAAACTTTCCTGCGGGCCTTGCCCGATCGGCCGCGGCCTCGCCAGGGTAGGCGACGCCTGGAGCATGCTGATCCTGCGTGACGCCGCGCTCGGCGCGACGCGCTTCGACCAGTTTCGCGCCAGCCTGGGCGTGGCGCCCAACATCCTGTCGCGTCGGCTGAAGGCGCTCACCGATGACGGGCTTCTGGAGAAGCGCCGCTACAGCGAGCGGCCGCCGCGCGACGAGTATGTGCTGACGGCGGCCGGCCGGGACTTCCTGCCCGTGCTGCAACTGCTCGGCGCATGGGCGCGCAAGCACCACGCGGGCGGGACGCCGATGACCCGGCTGGTCGACGCCGAGACGGGCGCCGATGTCCACCCTATGGCGATCGACGCCGCGACCGGAGCGCCGCTCGGAACCCGGCCGCTTCGGGTGATCGACTGATCCCTCGTCGGGCGGCGTGAAAAGCGCCACGCCCAAGGCTTAGCCGGCACCGCGAGTGCTTAGTTTCTGCCTGCGCTCAAATTAGTTGCAGTCATTGCTTTCCGCATGCCGGCCGTTGCTATGCCCGTGCAACGCGATATTCTCGCCCGAAGCAAAAATGCAAGGAAGTTAGGCGGCCGCGCCTATTCCGACGTCACGCGGGCCGACTAACTAGGCGGAACTGGCCGCGTGAGGCTCACGCCGCCGCACAACAGGAGAAGGTCATGAAGACCCTTGTCATCGCCGCCGGCGCCCTCGCCCTGGCGTCAACTGCCGCGCTCGCGGACCCGGGCATCAACTGGGCGCGCGTCCAGGAGACCTATCCGGGCCACGCGCCCGTCGCGCAGACGCAGGACCGCGGCTACACCGGGACGGTGTCCGAGCGCCGCGAGGCCGCCCGCGACGAGCGGAACGCCCGCATGGCGCGCAACGGCGAGCCGTCCCAGCTCGGCTGGCGCCAGTAAGCCCTCCACGGCTCGCAGGAAAAACGGGAAGCGGGAAACCGCTTCCCGTTTTCGTATCGCGGCCGGGCGACCGGTCCGTTCACGGGGGAGTGATCGAGCGCGCGTCGATAGCCCGTGGCGGCGACCGCGGGCGGCTGTAGCTCAGAGCCGATGGCGTCCCCCCCGGAAAGCGTCCCTGCCCGCCCCGCGCCGCGATCGCCCCTGCGGCGGCGGCTGCACCAGCTCTATCACGGCGAGACACGCCCCGCGTTGCGCTTCCAGTGCGCGGTGGTGGCGGTCGATCTCGCGATCATCGGCTTCTTCCTCGCCACCCCGCTGCTCGGCGAAGGTCCGGTCTTCCTCTGGCTCGACTATTCGATCGCCCTGCTGGTCGGGCTCGACCTCGGGGCGCGGGCGCTCGCGGCGGATGATCTCAGGCGCTGGCTGAAGCGCCCGGACGTCTGGGTGGACGGCTTCATCTTCGTCACGCTTCTCGCGCCGCTCTGGATCGTCAATCTCGGCTTCCTCAGGGTGCTGCGGCTGTGGACGCTGTCGCGCAGCCCGGTCGTGTGGCGGCCGATGCGGCGGGCGGGCTACGCGCACTGGGAGGACGCCACTCGGGCGGTGGTCAACCTCACCACCTTCCTCTTCGTCACCACCGGTTTCGTCTACACCTTCTTCGCCAACCGCGCCGACGGCATCGAGAGCTATGTCGACGCGCTCTACTTCACGGTCGCGACCGTCACCACCACGGGCTTCGGCGACGTGACGCTGCCGGGGACCTGGGGTCGGCTAACCTCGGTCGTGGCGATGATCGTCGGCATCTCGCTGTTCGTGCGCCTTGCGCAGGCGATCTTCCGGCCGCGGAAGGTCACCTTCTCCTGCCCGCAGTGCGCGCTGATGCGCCATGAGCCGGACGCCGTGCACTGCAAGGCCTGCGGGCACCTGCTGAAGATCCCCGACGGCGACGATTGACCCCGCCGCCGCGTTCGCGCGGTTGAAGCGGCGCGGAAGTCGCCCCTTCGAGAGGAAGCTGTAGCCGGCGAAGTGATGGCCGGCGCCTTCAACGCTTCCTAAACGCGTGATCTTTACGGTCAGACCCCTTCGGGCGTGAACGGAGCGCCCGGACGTGGAGGGTGGCGTGGCATTCGGTATGGCGGCCGCCTTCGCGGGAGGGCTGACGGTCGGGGCGCTTGCGGCGGCGGCGCTGGGACGGCGCGCGCTTCGGCGCT
>NZ_JBJKEX010000111.1:0-8503 GCF_045505405.1 Hansschlegelia beijingensis
GCTCACGCGGCGTCGGGCCCACCACGCCGAGATGCGTGTCCGCGAGCGAGAAGTTCGGGACGCGAGCGCGCCGGCGTCCTCGCCCGGCTGGCGGCCGGCGAGATCGATCTCCTGGTCGGCACGCACGCCCTGTTCCAGGAGGACGTCGTGTTCCGCGACCTCGCGCTGGCGGTCGTCGACGAGCAGCACAAGTTCGGCGTCCGGCAGCGGCTCGCCCTCGCCTCCAAGGGTGTCGCGGTGGACGTGCTGGTGATGACCGCCACCCCCATCCCGCGCACCCTGGTGCTGACGGCGTTCGGCGACATGGATCACTCCGCGCTCGACGAGAAGCCGCCCGGGCGCGCGCCGATCGACACCCGGCTCGTCAGCCTGGACAGGCTGGACGAGACGGTCGACGCGATCGGCCGCGCCATGGCGAAGGGCGCGCGGGTGTACTGGGTGTGCCCCCTGGTCGAGCAGTCCGAGACGCTCGACGTCGCCGCCGCGGAAGACCGCTTCGCGTCCCTTGCGGAAGCCTTTCCGGGCAAGGTCGGGCTCGTGCACGGCAAGATGAAGGGGACCGAGAAGGATGCCGCGGTCGCGCGCTTCGTCTCGGGCGAGACGCCGCTGCTGGTGGCCACCACGGTGATCGAAGTCGGCGTCAACGTGCCGGAGGCGACCGTCATGGTCATCGAGCACGCCGAGCGGTTCGGCCTCGCCCAGCTCCACCAGCTGCGCGGCCGCGTCGGGCGAGGCGCCGGCCGCTCCACCTGCCTGCTGCTCTGGAAAGGCCCGCTTGGCGAGACCGCGAAGGCCAGGCTCGAGACGCTGCGCGACACCGAGGACGGTTTCGTGATCGCCGAGAAGGACCTGGAGCTCCGTGGCGAAGGCGAGGTGCTGGGGTCGCGCCAGAGCGGCGCGCCGGGCTTTCGTCTCGCCCGCATGGAGGTTCATGGCGAACTGGTGCGCACCGCGCACCAGGACGCCGCGCTGTTCCTCGCGCGCGATCCTGCCCTAACGAGCTCGCGCGGGCAGGCTCTCAGGCTGCTCCTGCAGCTGTTCGAGCGCGACGCGGCCGTGCGCCTGCTGCGGGCGGGCTAGACGTCAGCGGCGCCAGCGGCAGGTCCAGCGCGCCACGTACCAGCCCGGCGGCGCCGCGAGGTCATTGATGTCCTCGACGATTGCGCAGCCATTGATGGCGGCGGACTGGCGGTGGTGGACCATGCAGGCCGCAGGCTCCGCCTGCAGGCACACCGCGACGATGAGTTCGGCTATTCCCACGCCGACGCTCCTTGCTCGAACGTCCCCGAGCAAGGAGCCAAGCAATCATTGCGCCTGATCGTTCCCGCTCACCGCATGGCGGCTGCGCGTCAGTGGAATGTCACTCCGCGGCGAGCGACGAGCCGTCGATGCGCTGAGGAGGCTCGGCGAGCTGCGCCGCCGGCGTCTCGCGCGGCTGAATGATGCCCATGGACATGATCAGCTTGAAGGCCTCGTCGGTGGTGACCCCGATCTCGGTCACCTTGGAGGCCTCCATCATCACCAGGTAGCCGGTGGTCGGGTTCGGGGTGCAGGGCACGAACACGCAGACGTGGTCGGTCGACGGAAGGCCGGCCGCCAGCGCGCCGCGCGCCGGCTCGGTGATGAAGCAGAGAGACCACAGGCCGGGTCCCGGCCATTCGATCAGGCCGACGCGGCGGAAGCTCGTGCCGTCCTGCTTGAAGACCGTTTCGAAGATCTGCTTCACGCCCTTGTACAGGCTGCGCACGATCGGCATCCGGTTGAGCACCTGCTCGCCCGACTGGACGACGGCGCGCCCAACCAGGTTCGCGGTCAGGAATCCGAGGATCGTGAGCCCGATCACCGCCGCTAGCACGCCGACGCCCGGCACCGCCACGGGAAGGTAGCTGTTCGGGTTCCATGCCTGAGGGATCAACGGCTTCACCCAGCCGTCGATCATCCCGATGAGCCAAAGGGTCAGCCAGATGGTGATCGCCACCGGCCCGGCCACCACCAAGCCGGTCAGGAAGTATGTCCGCAATCGAGCCAGAGGGCTTGGCACCGGCCCAGGCGGCGGAAGTGCTCCCAGAGGACTTGAGACGGGTTCCGTCATCGCGGCTGGCTGCCTCCGTTGTTCGCACGTCCACTCGCCGTCGAGGCGCCGCGACGCACAATAAGCGATATCATCTGGGGCGGCGACAGGACGATAGGAGGGGCCACGGCGTGACGGCCTCGGAGCGGACCAGCAAACAGGGCGCCCGGGCGCGCGTGGCGCGTTGGGCCTGGCTAGCGCTTGGCGTCGCGCTCACCGGTCTCGGAGTCGTGGGGCTGATCCTGCCGCTGATGCCTGGGACCGTGTTCCTGATCCTGGCTGCGGCCTGCTTCACCCGCTCGTCGCCGCGCCTGGAGCGCTGGCTGCTGGAGCATCCGAGGTTCGGGCCGACGGTGGTCGCCTGGCGGCGGAACGGGGTCATCCCGCTCAGGGCGAAGATCCTGGCCTTCGCCGGGATGGGCTTCTCGCTCGCGGTGGTCAGCGTGTCGGACGCGCCCCCGATCGCGATCATCTCGACCGCGGCGCTGATCGCGGCCGGCGCCCTGTATGTGGGGACGAGGCCGTCGCGCCCGAAGGCGGAAAAACCCCCGCAGCGCCTCACTCCACCGTGACGGACTTCGCCAGGTTCCTCGGCTGATCGACGTCGGTGCCCATGAACACCGCCGTGTGATAGGCCAGTAGCTGCACCGGGATGGCGTAGATCAACGGGCTGACGAAGGCGTAGGAGTCGGGCACCACGATGGTCGCGAGCGTGTCGCCGGCGTGGGCGGCGCCTTCCCTGTCGGTGATCAGCACGATCCTTCCGCCGCGCGCCGCTACCTCCTGCATGTTCGAGGCGGTCTTCTCGAACAGCGCGTCGTAGGGCGCGAGCACGACCACGGGCACGTTCTCGTCGACGAGCGCGATGGGCCCGTGCTTGAGCTCGCCGGCGGCATAGCCCTCGGCGTGGATGTAGGAGATTTCCTTGAGCTTCAGCGCGCCCTCGAGCGCGATGGGGTAGCTCGTCCCGCGGCCGAGATAGAGCACGTCCAGCGCCTTCGAGAAGGTCTGCGCGAGCTTCTCGATCTGCGGCTCGAGACGCAGCGTCTCCGCCATCAGCCTCGGCAGCTCGATCAGCGCCGCCACAAGCTTGGCTTCATCCTCCTCCGACAGCACATTCCGGTCGCGGCCCGCCTTGATCGCGAGCGCCGCCAGCACCGCGAGCTGGCAGGTGAACGCCTTGGTGGAGGCGACCCCGACCTCGACGCCGGCGACGGTCGGAAACACGACGTCCGCCTCCCGGGCGATCGTCGAGGTCGGCACGTTGACGACCGCGCCGATCTTCATGCCTTGGGCGCGGCAATGGCGGAGCGTCGCGAGCGTGTCGGCCGTCTCGCCGGACTGCGAGATCATCAGCGCCAGGCCGCCCGGGGTGAGCGGCGGCTCGCGGTAGCGAAACTCCGAGGCGATGTCGATGTCGACCGGGAGCCGCGCGAATCTCTCGAACCAGTAGCGGGCGACGAGGCCGGCGTAATAGGCGGTGCCGCAGGCCGAGATCGCCAGCCGGTCGAGGCCGGAGAAGTCGAAATCGCCGCCCGCCGGCAGCCGCACCCGGCCCGAGGTCATGTCGATGAACCGGACCAGCGTGTGGCCGACCACCTCCGGCTGCTCCGCGATCTCCTTCGACATGAAGTGGCGATGAGCGCCCTTGTCGACGATCACCGAGGCGACCGACGACCGCACCGTCTCGCGCTCGACCAGCGCCCCCGCCTCGTCGAAGATCTCGACGCTGTCGCGCGTCAGCGCCACCCAGTCGCCGTCCTCCAGATAGGTGATCTCGTCGGTGAACGGCGCGAGCGCCACCGCGTCGGAGCCGAGATAGACCTCGCCGTCGCCATGGCCGAGCGCGAGCGGGCTGCCGCGCCGGGCGCCGATCAGAAGGTCGTCCTCCCCGGCGAACAGGAAGGCGAGCGCGAAGGCCCCGCGCAGCCGCTTCAGCGCCTGCTGGACGGCGAGCCGCGGGGTCGCTCCGGCGGCGAGCGCGTGGCTCACCAGGTGAGCGACCACCTCGGTGTCGGTCTGGCTCGTGAAGGCCGCGCCCTGCGACGTCAGCTCGTCGCGGAGCTCGCGGAAATTCTCGATGATGCCGTTATGGACGACCGCGACGGTCTCGGTCGCGTGCGGATGCGCGTTGGCCTCGGTCGGCGCGCCATGCGTCGCCCACCGCGTGTGGCCGATCCCCGAACGACCGGCCAGCGGCGCCGCGGCGAGCGCCGCCTCCAGGTTTCGCAGCTTGCCCTCGGCCCTGCGCCGGACGATGCGGCCATTGTCGAGGGTCGCCACGCCGGCTGAGTCGTAGCCGCGATACTCGAGCCGCTTCAGCCCCTCGACGAGCTGCGGGGCCACGGTGTCACGCGCCAGAATGCCAACGATGCCGCACATGCCGCTCAGCTCTCCAGATCGTCCCGCCGCACGCAGATAGCACGCGAGTGCTTAGCGCCGGCTGAAGGAGCGTCGTGAAAACAAGGCGAAACGAGGGCTAGGCGTCGCGCCGGACCTTGAAGGCCTGTCGCAGCTTTGCGGCGCGGCCCGGCTTGGTGACCTGGCGCGACCGGGCGATCGCAAGCGCGTCGGCGGGCACGTCGTCGGTCACCACGCTGCCGGTGCCCACATAGGCGCCGTCGCCGATCGTGACGGGTGCCACCAGCGAGGAGTTGGTGCCGATGAAGGCGTCCGCGCCGATCGTGGTGCGGTGCTTAGCGACGCCGTCATAGTTGCAGGTGATCGTGCCGGCGCCGAGATTGGCGCGCGCTCCGACCGAAGCGTCGCCCACATAGGTGAGGTGATTGAGCTTGGCGCCTTCGCCGACCTCCGCGTTCTTGACCTCGACGAAGTTGCCGACGCGTGCGCCGGCCGCGAGCCGCGTTCCGGGCCGCAGCCGCGCGAAGGGACCCACGGAAACGCCGGCCCCGACCTCCGCGCCGTCAAGATGGCTGAAGGCGTGGATCACCGACCCGTCCGCGACCGTCACGCCCGGGGCGAACACCACGTTCGGCTCCACGATCACGTCGCGTCCGAGTCTGGTGTCGTGTGAGAAGAACACGGTCTCGGGCGCGATCAACGTCGCGCCGCCGTCCATCGCTGCCGCCCTCAGCCTGCTCTGAAAGGCGGCCTCGACCTCTGCGAGCTGGGCGCGCGTGTTGACGCCGCGAACCTCCGCCTCGGAGGCGGCTTCCGCGGCGACCGCGAGGCCCCGCATCACCGCCACCTCGACGACGTCGGTGAGGTAGAACTCGCGTTTGGCGTTGTCGTCGCCGATCCGCTCGAGCAGCTCGAGCGCGCAAGCGCCCGAGATCGCGATCAGACCGGCGTTCGAGAGCTTGATCGCCCGCTCTTCCTCTGTCGCGTCCCGCTCCTCGCGGATGGCGACGAGGTTCGGACCATCGGATATCAGCCGGCCGTAGCCGGTCGGATCGTCGGCCTCGAAGCCCAGCACCACCACCGAGGCGCCATGCGCCAGCGGCGCCCGCAGGCGGCGCAGGGTCTCGGGCCGCACGAGCGGCGTGTCGCCATAGACGACCAATACGTCGTCGAAGCCTTCCGCGATCGCCTCGCGGGCCGTCAGCACGGCGTGGGCGGTCCCTCGCCGCTCCGTCTGGACGAAGACGCGCGCTCCCGGCGCCGTACGGACGGCTTCCTGCGCCACGTCCTCACGGCCGGGCCCGACCACGACCGCGAGAGCGTCCGATCCGGCTTCCGCCGCCGCGGCGAGCACGTGGGCCACGAGCGTGCGGCCCGCCGCCTTGTGGAGGACCTTGGGCAGATCCGACCGCATTCGCGTGCCTTCTCCGGCGGCGAGCACGATGGTCAGGCAGCGGCGATGCGGATCAGACGCGGTCATTACAAACTCGAAGAGGCGGCGGCGGCGAACCGTCGGAGGCAGGAGCGAGAGCGACAGTGGCGTCTCGCGGCGGCGCCTGCAACTCCCGACCCTGCGCGGCGCGCCGGCCAGAGCCCCGACTCAGCTATTGTGGCGCCGCGTAACCGGTGCGCAGGAGCCGCCCGCTTGGACTACCGCCATTATGACGAGCGGGCCCACTCAGAAGAGGGGCTGTCGCCAGCGTCGCCCGCCGTGATCTGGGGCGCGCTCATGGTCGTCGCGATAGCGGCCGCGAGCGTGACCGCGTGGACCGCCGGCGGCGCGCCGGCCGAGCGGCTGATCGCAGCGGACGGATCGCAGGAGTTGCGGCGCAGCGTGCGCGAACTGACCGCCCAGCGTGACGAACTGGCGGAGCGGGTGGCGCGGCTGGAGCGCGGCCTCGGCGAACTCAAGCTGGCCGCCGTCGCCGTCGCCGGCGGCACGCCGGAAGTGACCGGCTCGATCCGCCGTCCAGCGGCCCCGGATGAAAGGGGCCAACAGTTCGCCGTTTCGCTGGGGCCCGACGCCTCGATAGATGCGGTGCGCCGCCGCTGGGGAGCGCTTGCCGCCCGCTACCCCCAGGCGCTGTCCAAGCTGACCCCGCGAGCGCTCCGCCAGGACGGCGGGTCGCTGGTCGACCTCGTCGCCGGCCCGTTCGCAAGCCGCGCTGAGGCCGATCAGGCTTGCGCGACCCTTGCAGATCAGGGCTTCGCCTGCGATACGACGATCTTCGGCGGAGAGCCGCTGATGCGGCCCTGAACGTCCGGGCGATCGCGCAGCTGGGGGCGGCGTCGCGCGCTCGCTCAACACTGGATTTGCCGTGGGAGCGCAACATCATCCGTCTTCCGTCCTGCCCCTTTCTCCGGGCCTCGCCGCTTGATGCGGCAGGCCTTGCGCTAAGCCGATGAACCGTAGGGAATTTTGCGCCGGCGTCTCGGTCGCCGCTCTGATGACGGGGGTCGCCCGCGCGCAGGAGGCCGCCCCCGGCCCCGCGCCTGCGCCCTCCCCGCCGGATCTCTACGCCGACGGCGCCCCGTTCAGCCGCGAGGCCCTTGAGGAGCACGCGCGCCTGCTCGCCACGCGCGGCTTCGAGGCTCCGCGATCGCTGCTGCCGGACGGCTACGCCGAACTGCCGCTCGACGTCTTCCGGACGATCAAGATGCTGCCCGACCGCGCTCCCTGGGCGAGCGAGAACCGGGGCTTCACCCTCGATCTCCTGCCAGGCGGCTTCATCTTCCGGTCTCCCGTCCGCATCGCGACGGTCGACGACGGGCAGGTCCGGATGCTGCCGGACGAGCCTTCCTGGTTCGACTTCGGAAAGGCGCCGAAGCCTCCGGCGGACAAGCCTTTTCCGTTCTCCGGCTTCAGCGCCCGGGCGCCGATCGACCGGCCTGAGGAGTTCCGCGATTTCGCGACCTTCCAGGGCGCCACGATCTTCCGCGCGCTGGCGCGCGGACAGATCTTCGGCACCTCCGCCCGCGGGCTGGCGATCGACACCGGCGAACCGAACGGCGAGGAGTTCCCGCTGTTCCGGGCCTTCTGGATCGAGCGCCCGAACCCCGGCGCGCCCAGCGTCGTGGCGCACGCGCTGCTCGACAGCCGGCGGCTGACCGGCGCCTACCGGTTCACGCTGCGGCCCGGCGAGATCACCGTGGTCGACGTCGAGTTGACGCTGTTCCCGCGCGAGGCGCTCGGGCATGTCGGCATCGGCCCGATGACGTCCATGTTCCTGTTCGGCCCGAACGACCGCGCCGGCGTGGACGACGTGCGGGGCCAGGTCCACCGGGCCGACGGGCTGCAGATCTGGAACGGCGCGGGCGAGTGGGTCTGGCGTCCCCTGAACAACCCGGGCGATCTCCAGATCAGCGTATTCCTGGACAAGAACCCGCGCGGCTTCGGCTTGCTGCAGCGCCAGCGCGGCTTCCCGGCCTACAACGATCTCGGCCGCCGCTACGACCGGATGCCGAGCGTCTGGGTCGAGCCGATCGGCGATTGGGGCGAAGGCCAGTTCCAGCTCATCGAGATCCCGACCGACACCGACATCAACGAGAACATCGTCGCCTACTGGCGGCCGAAGGCGTCGCTCGAGCCGGGCGCGCGCGTCTCGATGGCCTACCGCATGCACTGGTGCTGGACGCCGCCGGACCGCCCGGCCGGAGCGATCGTCCATGGCACCTCGACGGGCAGCGCCGGAGGCAGGCGTCGCCGCTTCGTGGTGGACTTCGCCGGCGAGGCCGTGGCCGATCCGGCGCGCGCCGCGACGATCCGGCCCAATGTCTCCACCTCCGCAGGCAAGGTGATCGAGCCGTCCGGCCGCCCCAATCCGGAGATAAAGGGCTACCGCGTGACGTTCGACCTTGACCCCGCCGGCGAGGAGCTTTGCGAATTGCGGATGGTGCTTGAGGCCGACGGAGGCCCGATCAGCGAGACCTGGCTCTATCGATGGACCGCGTGATCGAGGAGCGGGGGACGACGCGCGCCGCGGGCGCCAACACGCCCGAGGAGGCCTCGACGTCTGGATCATCGACGCGCTCCGGCACACGCCGCATCCGAGCCATTTCTCGGTCAGCGAT
>NZ_JBJKEX010000112.1:0-8452 GCF_045505405.1 Hansschlegelia beijingensis
CGAGATCAAAACCCTTCACGAAGCCGCGGCCGATGTTCTGGTTGACGCCGTGCCGGGCGATCACCGCGACGGCGGCCGCGTCCTTCTGCGGGCCCGACGGCGGGCCGGGCAGGGGAGGGGTGACCTCGCGCATCAAGGATCTCGCCGACATCGAAGGCGTCCGCGAAAACCAGCTCGTCGGCTACGGCCTGGTGGTCGGCCTCAATGGCTCGGGCGACACCCTCAACGCGGCGCCCTTCACCAAGCAGAGCCTGCAGTCGATGCTCGAGCGGCTCGGCGTCAACACCCGCGGCGCCATCCTGCGCACCAAGAACGTCGCGGCCGTGATGGTGACGGCCAATCTGCCGCCCTTCGGCACCCAGGGCACCCGCATCGACGTCACCGTCTCGGCGCTCGGCGACTCCACCAGCCTGCAAGGCGGCACGCTGATCGTCACGCCTCTGATGGGCGCGGATGGCGAGGTCTACGCGGTCGCGCAGGGCTCGGTGGCGGTGATCGGCTTCAACGCCCAGGGCGAAGCCGCCCAGGTGGTGCGCGGCGTGCCGACCGCGGGACGCATCTCAAACGGCGGTCTGATCGAACGCGAGATCCCGTTTGCGCTGAACAACCTGTCGACCGTCCGCCTCGCGCTGCGCAATCCGGATCTCACCACCGCGCGCCGCGTCGCGGCGGCGATCAACCAGTTCATCGGCAAGGGCGTCGCCGAGCCGCTCGACCCGTCCTCCGTCGCGCTCAAGATGCCGAAGGGCTATCAGGGCAACATCGTCCAGTTGCTGACGGAGGTCGAGCAACTGCGCGTGGAGCCCGACCAGCTCGCCAAGATCGTCATCGACGAACGTTCCGGCATCATCGTCATGGGCCAGGACGTGCGGGTCTCCACGGTGGCTGTCGCGCAGGGCAACCTGACCGTGACGATCACCGAGACGCCGGTCGCCAGCCAGCCGGAGCCGTTCACCGACGGCGAAACCGTGGTGACGCCGCGCACCGAAATCTCCGTCGACACCGACAAGAACCGCCGCCTCGCGATCGTGCGCGAGGGCGTCAACCTCCGGCAGCTGGTGGACGGACTGAACGCGATCGGCGTCGGGCCGCGCGACCTGATCGCGATCCTCCAGGCCATCAAGGCGGCGGGCGCGCTGCAGGCCGAGATCGAGGTGATGTGATGGCTGAAGCCGCCACGCCCGCCGCATCGACCCTCGCCGCGCTCGGCGCCCAGAAGGCCTATGGGGCGAAGTCGCCCGTCAAGGCGAATGACCGCCTCGAGGCCGCCGCGCAGGATTTCGAGGCAGTCTTCCTGACGCAGATGATGGAGCAGATGTTCTCCGGCCTCGGCGATGCCGGGCCGCTCGGCTCCGGCGAGGGCGGCAGCGCCTATCGGTCGATGCTCGCGGACCAGTACGGCAGGACCATCGCGGCCGCCGGCGGAATTGGTCTGGCGGACGACGTCCGCCGCGAACTCATAGCGATCCAGCAGGGGGATCAGTCCTCATGATCAATCGACGCCGGGCGGTTCCGGCCGCCGCGCAAATGTCTCCGCTGTCCGTGCGGGAAGCCGCTGAACGTCTGGAGCGCACCGCCGACACCGTCGCGCGACTGACGGCCGTGATCGTCGAGGAGACGCGCCTGGTGCGCGCCGGCGCCTATGGCGCGGCCGACGGCCTGCGGCAGGCGAAGGGCGAGCTTTCCGGGCGCTACATGCTCGATGTGAAGAGCCTGCAGGCGAGCGTCGAAGCGGTGGCCGCGCAGCCGCGCGAGGCGGTGGGGGAGGTGGAGCGGCTGCACGTCGCCTTCCGGGCGGCGCTGGACGAGAATCTCGCCGTTCTGGGGACGGCGCGTTCGGTCGCCGAGAGCCTGCTCCGCGGCGTGGCCGAGGAGGTCGGCGCTCGCGCGGCGCCGAGCACTTATGACGCGCGCGGCGGCTCGCGCGACCAGCGTCCGTCCGCCGCCCCGATCTCGCTGTCGCGCGGGGCCTGAGCGCGAATCGACGGGTATCTCAGAAGCAGGCGTTAACCCCATCTCCTAACATGGAATTAACGCGGCCTCCGGCAGGATGGATAAGCGCGCAGGCTCGTCGGCGCGCGAATCCTCGGAGGACGAGATGGACTCTGCGATCGGATCGCTGGTCACGCCTGCTTCGGCCCTGAGGGCGCCGGGCGCCGGCGGCGCGCGCGTCGAGCCCGCGACCGAGCCGGCGAGCCTGGGCGATCAGCGGTCTTCTGGCCCCGCCGCCTCCCGCCCCGACGCCTCCCGGCGGGAGGTGCTGGAGGACGAACGGACCGGAACCTTCGTGTTCCGGCTGGTCGACGTCGCGACCGGACAGGTGACCTCGCAGACGCCCACCGAGGCGCGCCTGAAGCTCAGGGCCTATATCGATGCCCTGGTCGCGGACAATGCGCGAGGCCCCTCGCTCGAACGGTTCGTCTGAACCCGCTCAGCCCCTCAGGCCCTCTGCGATATTGCGGTTGATGTTGATCAGCGCGGTCAGCTGTTCGGCGCGAGGCTCGGCCTCGACCGAGGAGCAGCGGCCAAGCACGAACAGCGCGATCTTGCGGATGTTGGCCTTGGTGCCGGCGTCCAGCGGGTTCTCCGCCCGCATCACCGAGCTCAGGAACACGGTCCAGAGCTTGCGGTTGAAGACGGCCGCCTGACGGGCGCCGGACTGATCGAAGGGGCTGGAGGTCTGCGCAGCCGCAAAGCGGGCTGCGGCTCTCAGAAGAAGTTGAGCGTCCCGTTCACGCGGGTTCGCCGTCGTCTGAGCCATTCTCGCGTAGGCCTGCGCTCCGCTCTGCATGCTCGAATATACTCGCCTCGTACGCAACCAACTTGCGCGCTTCCCGGAAAGCTTTGTAAAGCGCCCCGGTTAAGACGCAGTTATTCATGCGCTCGACGATTTCGAGCATGCTCGGCGCAGCTTTCAGCGCGTCTCGGGTCAGCTCCGTGTAGATCGGCAGCAACCGGTCCGTGGATCCGGCGAGATACATCATCTGGACGGCGTAGCAGATGCGTTTGGCCGGCGTGTCGGCCCCGTCTTCCTGCAGAATGTCACGCTCTCGCAGGACCGGGTCCTGGCCGTCGATCAGCAGGCTGGTCCGCGAGGCGCCGTTGGTCACCACGGAGCGGCCGATGACGATGCGCTCGCCGGGCTTGAGTTCAACTTTCAGGGTCATGCGGCGACAGATAGCACAGCTTCAAAAACGAAGCGCGGCGGAGGCCTGAGCCTCCGCCGCGCTTCGCAGGAGAGATCGAGAGAATTCAGCGCAGGAGCTGGAGGATCGCCGCATCCTGCTGCGTCGAGATGGAGAGCGAGGAGACGATCAGCTGCTGCTTGGTCTGCAGCGTGGCCAAGTTGGCGGCTTCCTCGTTGGTGTCGGCGGCGGTGAGCGAGTTGGCGCCGTCCTGCAGGGTGCCGACCATGTCCTTGGTGAAGGTCTCGCGGGTCTGCACGATCTGCAGCTGCGACCCGAACTTGGCCGACTGCGCCTCGATGATCTTGAACGACTTCTCGATCTGGTCGAGCACGCCGTTGATCGAAGAGGAGTCGTAGAAATCCTCGGCCGCGATCGACGACAGGCCGACGCCGTTGGCGTCGAACTGCACGCCCTTGACGTTGAGCTTGGAGGATCCGTCCTCGTTGAAGATGACGTCGAGATCATCGCCCATCAGCAGGTTGACGCCATTGTAGTTTGCGTCCTTGGCGATGGTGTTGATCTCCTTCAGAGCGGCGTTGTAGTCCTCGGCGAAGTCGGCGCGCTTCTGCGCGGCCAGCGCGTCGAGGACCGGCGCGCTGAACGTCAGCGTGGTGAAGGCGTTAGTGGCGCCCGTCGCGGTGCCGGAGATCGCCGGCGGCGTCGAATTCGCAACCGAGTTGTCGGCCTCGAGCTTCAGCTTGTGGGTGGTGGCGTCGAAGGTCGCGTCGAGGAGGACGTTGTTCTTCTCGAAGAAGGCGTTGAGCTCGTCCAGCGTGTCGACCTGGTTGGCGCCGGTTCCGAAAGTCACCGTGACGTTGGCGCCTTCCTTGTCCTTGACGATCAACGTGTCTCCGCTCGCCAGCACGGTTCCGCCGAGAAGGTTCTTCGCGGTGACGCCGTCGCCCAGGGCGTCCGACTCCACGCCTGCCTTGGTCTCGACCGCGAGCGGCGACTGAAGCGCCGACCTGGCCGTCGCCTTGAGCGTGTTGACGATGTCCGTGATCGCCTTGATGCCGTTGTCCGCCGCCTTGAGCGTCTGGACCGAGGATCCGACCGTGTCGAGCAGGGTGTTCAGGTCGCTCGCCCGCCGGTCCAGCGCGTTCGCCGTGAAGAAGCTCGACGGGTTGTCAAAGGCCGAGTTGACCTTCTTGCCGGTCGACAGCCGCTGCTCCGTCTGAGCGAGGAGGTCGGTCGTCGACTGGAGACTCCGGAGGTTGGAGCGGATAGCGGAATTGAGAACGACGTCGGCCATTGAAGGGCTCCTAACGGGAGACGCCTCAGCAGGGCGCGGACGTAATCTAGGCTTGTTAACCTTAATGAGCCGTTAAGGTTAATTCCTCGTTGCCAGTGCCTTGCGCGGGCTCGGTCGGTGAAACGAGAAAGGGCGGAAGCCGAAGCTTCCGCCCTTCCCAGAAAGGTCTGTGAGACCGCTTGCGATCAGCGCAGCAGGCTGAGGATGCTCTGCTCCTGCGAGGTCGAGATCGCCAGCGAGGAGACGATCAGCGACTGCTTGGTCTGGAGCGTCGCGAGGTTCGCGGCCTCCTCATTGGTGTCGGCGTCGGTGAGGGCGCCGGCGCCGTCCTGCAGCGTGCCGACCATGTTCTTCGTGAAGGTCTGGCGCGTCTGCACGATCTGCAACTGCGAGCCGAACTTGGACGAGGTCTGCTCCAGCGTGGCGGCCGCCTTGTCGAGCTTGTCGATGATCTTGTTGATCGAGTTCGAGTCGTAGAAGTCGTCGGCGCTCAGCTCCGTGATGCCGAGGCTCGCGGCGTCGAAATCGACGCCCTTGACGTCGAGCTTCGACGAACCGTCCTCGTTGAACACGATGCTGAGGTCGTCGCCGTTGAGCAGGTTCACGCCGTTATAGCTGGCGTCCTTGGCCAGCGACGAGATCTGCTTCAGCGCGTCGTTGAAGTCCTTGCGATAGTTGTCGCGGGTGTCCTTGCCCGCGCCGCTGACGACCGGGGCCGAGAAGGTCTTGGCCGCGAACGCCGCGCCGGAGGCCGTCGCGCTGCCCTCGAGGTCCACCGGGGTCTTGTTCGCGGCGGCGTTCGAGGTCGTGAGGGTCAGGGTGCCCTTCTTGGTCGCGGTGTCGACGGAGACCGAGGCCTCGAGGTCGACATTGTTGTCCGAGAAGAACTTGTTGAGCTCGTCCAGCGTGTCGATGCCGCTGGAGCTGAAGGTCACCGTCTTGGTGTTGCCGTCGCGGTCCTGGACACTGAGCGTCTGGCCCGAGAGGCCGCCGGTGGGCGCGCCGCGGGCGGTGGTGCCGGCGGTGAGGCCGAGCTTGGTGAGCGTGGAGCTCGAACCGCCGATCGTCAGGTCGCTGGTCGTGCCGGTGCTGAGGGTCAGCCTGCCGGTGGCCACCGTGGACGCCGTGCCGGCGCCGGTGATGCTGTCGATCTTCGCGAGCAGATCACCAACATCGTCGGTGATGTTGACCTGGTTGCCGGTCGCCCCCGACGCCACGAACTCGATCTCCGTGCCATTGACGGTGATCTTCTCGCCAGCGGTCAGGCCGCTCGCCAGGTTGTCCGAAGTCGTGCCGGCGGTGCCGGACAGCTTGGTGTTGGCGGTGATGGCGGCCGCGGTGCCGGTGTTGTCGTTGTTGAGCGCCGAGCCCGCGACCGTCGCGTTGGTGGCCGTGCCGCCGAGCAGGTTGGTCTCGGACAGGTTGTCGATCGCGGTGGAGCTGATCGAAGCCTTGGTGGTCACCGCCTGCGGGGACTGCACCGCGCTGCGGGCGGTCGCCTTGAGGCTCTCGATGACGTCGTTGATCGCGGTGATGCCGTTGTCGGCCGCCTTCAGCGTCTGGACCGAGTTGGAGACGCTGTCGAGCATGTTGTTCAGGTCGCTCGCCCGCCGGTCGAGAGCCTGGGCGGTGAAGAAGCTCGAGGGATTGTCGAGCGCCGAATTGACCTTCTTGCCGGTGGAGAGCCGCTGCTCCGTCTGGCCCATCAGCTCGGAAGCCGACTGGAGGGAACGGAGGTTCGAGCGAACGGCAGCGCTCAGGGAAACGCCAGACATGCCAGTCTCCTGTCCTAGGAGTTTGATGTGACGCCCCGTCCTGAGGCGTGCGAGGACAGTCTGGCTTGGCTCGCTAATCGCGGGTTAAAGGCCCGCTTGGTTCCACCCCTCGGCCGCAGATCTTCACGGCATGGTTAAGAGACTTCTACCGGGTCAGAGGAAGTTGACGAGGCTGAGGTTCTTCAGCGTCGCCGTCGCCTGGTAGCTCGCCTGAAGCTGCGTCTGCAGCGCGAGGATCTTGAGCGTCACCTCGTCCTTGTCCGCGCTCTCGACGTTGGAGAGCGCGTCCTGGGCCATCGACTTGGCCGCCGCATGGCGAGCGGTCGCCGCCTTGATGGCGTTGTTGGCGGAGGCGAGGTCCGTCGCCATCGTCCTGACGGCGGCCGTGGCGTCGCTTGAGCCGAGCGCGGTGATGGTCCGGTTGGCGAGCGCCGAATAGCGGGCCTTGGCGTTGCCGTCATCAGCCGAGAAGGTGATCGCCGAGAACACGGCGAGGTTCTGCACCACCTGGCGCGTCCCGGCTTCATTGGCCCGCGCGCCGTAGGCGACCGCGACCCCGTCGTCGATCTTCGCCGCCGCGGTCTTCCGGGGATCGTCGGTACCCGTCTCGCCGACATACCAAGACACGGTCTTCTCGGCGGTGTCGGTCGTGTCGAGCGCGGTCGCGTTCTGAAGCGCGGCGACGCGCGCGGCGTCGCTCGCATAGCTCCCGTCGAAGCCGGCGACGCGGGCCGGACCGCTCCCGGCGGGGGCGTTGAAGAATTCCTCGCCGGCCTGGACCGCGGACGCCGCGACCAGCGCAGTGTCGGCGCGTGTCTTGAGGGCGGCGTCGAAACTCGCCCGCATGTTCGCGGCGGTCTGCGCGGGCGTCGCGCCGACGTGGAACTCGCCGGGCGCGAGGGCGGACGCGTCGTCCGCGGCCTTCGCGGTCAGCACGATCTCCTCGGTCGAGCCATCCGGCAACGTCAGCCCGACCCGCGTCTGGTCGCCGGTCCTGGGTTGTCCCGTCACGCCGAGCGTGATCGTCGCGGGAGAGCCGGTCGGGCCGCTCGCGACCCCGCCGGTCATGGAGGACGACAGCGACGAGATCTTGAAGCCGAACGGCCCGGAAGCCTCCTCGGCGACGCTGAATGACGAACCGGAGACCGCGGAGACGTCGATGCGGCCACGGCCGTCGGCGCCGAGGTCCGCAAGCTTTCGCTCCGCGATCACGGTCCGCAGGCCGGCCTTGCCGGCGTCGTCCGCAAGGATCGCGTCGGCGGAAAGCACAGGCTTCGTATCGGCCGTACGTCCCGAGAATACGAAGCGCCCGCCGACGTCGGTGTTGAGCTGCGAGATTGCGTCCTGCAGGTCGATCGCCGCCTGAGACTGCGTGACCGTCACGGAGCCGGTGGTGAGGGTGAAGTCGTTCGGGTCGACGAGCTTGTATTCGGCGCCGATGTCGTCGAGGCGCTGCAGCGCCGTGCCCATGATGGCGAGCCGCGTGCCCACGGTCGCGGCCGTCGCGTCGTAGGAGGACAGGGCGGCGAGCTTCGCCCGCATCGCGAGCGAGGTCGCGCGGCCGTCGCCGAGCCCCGCATAGGTCGCCGACACCATCCCGGTCGAGAGCTGCCGCGTCAGGTCGTTCAGCTGGGACCTGCTCTTGGCCAGCGCGTCGACGAGGCTGGGGCGGCCCACGCCGCTCGCCGCATACGGTCCGATCGAGGTCATGGTTCAGGCCTTGTCCGCAGGCGCGCGGCGCTGGAGGTCATTCGGCCGCGCATCAGACGTTCATCAGCATGTCGAGCATCTCCCTGACCGCCGTGATCACGCGCGCATTGGCGCTGTAGGCGGTCTGGAGCTGGATCAGCTTGCCCATCTCCTCGTCGGTGTCGACGCCCGAGGATTCCGAGAAACGGTCGGTCAGCGCGGAGACGACCAGCGACTGGCCGTCTGCGATCCGCGTCGCGGCGGCGCTGGCGCTCGCCTGCATGTTGATGACGCCGCCGGCGAACTCGACGACCGAGCCCGTGAAAGGCGAGGCCGCGCCGCCGAGGCCGGTGTCGGCGCGGAAGCTTATACGCGCCGCCAGGGCGTCGCGCAGGAAGGCCGGATCCTGCTCGCGGCGCCGCTGACGGAGGCCGACCTTGATGTGGTTCATGTCCACGGGCTGTGGATGTACCTCTCTATCGCAGCGCGGCGCTGGGCGGCCGCCTCCGGCCGCCGCTACGTGGTCAGCCCGCATGGCATGCTCGACC
>NZ_JBJKEX010000113.1:0-8396 GCF_045505405.1 Hansschlegelia beijingensis
GGCACAGCGCGGCGACCGCGGCGGCGGCGAGCCCCGCCAGCGCCTCGCCGGACGTCACCGGGCGGCCAGCGACTACGAAGAGGACCTGTTCAGCCATGTCGGACCTTGAAAATGGAACAAATAATGAACATGTTGACGCGCAGGACGCAAGGCCCTATCGGCGGTCTTCAATCCTCCCGCACGCACCCCCGTTGAGACATGGCAGTCGCGCCGCTCGTCTATCTGCCCGACCCGAAGCTCAGGCTCGTCAGCGCTCCCGTTGAGCGCAGCGACGCCGAGGTGCGGGCGCTCGTCCAGACCATGTTCGACACGATGTACGATTCGGCCGGGATCGGGCTCGCGGCGATCCAGATCGGCGTGCAGAAGCGCGTGGTGACGATCGACCTCGCGGGTCAGGACGAGGAGCCGAAGCCGCTCGTGCTGATCAATCCCGAGATCGTCGGGGCCTCGGAGGAGCGGCAGGTCTATGACGAGGGCTGTCTCTCGATCCCGGAATATTTCGAGGAGGTCGAGCGCCCGGCCCGTGTGACCGTGCGTTACCTCGACGTCGAGGCGAAGCCGCAGGAGCTCGAGGCTGACGGCCTGCTGGCGGTCTGCGTGCAGCACGAGATCGACCATCTGAACGGCGTGCTGTTCATCGACCACATCTCGCGCCTCAAGCGGGATCGCGTGACCCGCAAGTTCGAGAAGGCGCGGGCGGTCGGGGAGCTGCCTTCTTTCCCGAAGCGGGAGCGCGACCGGCGCGAGCCGGAGCCCGTCGCGTCCTGAGCGGTCGGGGCGCGCAGGGATGACGCTGCGTCTGGTCTTCATGGGAACGCCGGACTTCGCCGTCCCCACCCTGTCCGAACTCGTCGGCCAGGGACACGAGATCGCGGCCGTCTACACCCGGGCGCCGAAGGCCGCGGGCCGTCGCGGCATGGAGCTCACCAAAACTCCCGTCCATCTTTTCGCCGAGAGCTGCGGTCTCCCGGTCCACACGCCGCGGACGCTGCGCGAGGAGGAGACGCTCGACGTCTTCACGGCGCACCAGGCGGACGCGGCCGTGGTGGTCGCCTATGGGCTGATCCTGCCGAAGGCGGCGCTCGACGCGCCGCGGCTCGGCTGCCTGAATCTGCACGCCTCGCTGCTGCCGCGCTGGCGCGGCGCTGCGCCGATCCAGCGGGCCGTCATGGCCGGCGACGCGGAGACGGGCGTGATGGTTATGCGCATGGAGGAAGGGCTGGACACCGGGCCTGTCGCGGCTGCGGAGCGCCTTCCGATCGGGGCGGACGAAACCGCCGGAGAGCTGCACGACCGGCTGAGCCGGCTCGGCGCCGACTTGATGGGGCGCGCCATCGGCGCGCTGGGGCGCGGCGGGCTCGCCTTTCGGCCGCAGGACCAGGACGGGGTCACTTACGCGGCGAAGATCGAGAAGGCGGAGGCCCGGATCGACTGGAGCCGCCCGGCCAGCGTCGTTCATAACCAGATCCGCGGTCTTTCGCCGTTCCCCGGCGCATGGTTCGAGGCGCCGGGACCGCGCGGCCCTGAGCGCGTCAAGGTTCTTCGCGCGACGCGCGCGGAAGGCGCAGGCGCGCCGGGCGAGCTCATCGACGACCGGCTGACGGTGGCCTGCGGGGAGGGCGCGGTGCGGCTTCTGCTGCTGCAACGCGCCGGCAAGGCCCCCGTCGACGCAGGCGCCTTCCTGAACGGCGCACGTCTCGGGCCGGGCGCGCGGCTCGGCTGACGCGATGCCGCGCTACCGCATGATCATCGAGTATGACGGGCGACCCTTCGTCGGATGGCAGCGCCAGGCGAACGGGCTTTCCGTGCAGGGCGCGCTGGAAGCGGCGATTGCGGCGTTCACGCATGAGGCCGTGACCGTAAAGGGCGCCGGCCGCACCGATGCGGGGGTTCATGCCTCAGGCCAGGTGGCGCATGTCGATCTCGCCCGCGGCGTCCGTCCGGACGTGCTGCGGGACGCCGCCAACGCGCATCTTCGCCCGCACCCGGTGGCGGTGCTCGAAGCGTCCGAGGTCCCGGAGGCGTTCGACGCCCGCTTCTCGGCGATCCGCCGGCATTACGTCTATCGCATCGTGGATCGGCGGCCGCCGCTCGCGCTCGACCTCGGCCGCGCTTGGCGCGTCCCGAAGCGGCTCGACGTCGCCGCGATGGACGCCGCGGCCAAGCGGCTTCTCGGCCGGCACGACTTCACGACCTTCAGATCCGCGGCCTGCCAGGCCTCGAGCCCGCTGCGCACGCTGGACCGGCTCGACGTGGAACGCTCGGGCGACGCCGTGCTGATCAGCACCAACGCGCGCTCGTTCCTGCACAATCAGGTGCGGTCGATGGCCGGTTCTCTGGTCCAGGTCGGGCTTGGCCGCTGGAGCGCCGAGGACCTGGCGACCGCGCTCGCCCGGGCGGACCGCTCCGCCTGCGGCCCCGTCGCGCCGCCCGACGGACTGACGCTCGTGCAGGTCGATTACCCGGATGCCGGTGAGGCTTCCCCGACTTAGCGCGCCTTCGGCGCCGCCGGCCGGCACTCCGCGTTGATCTTGTCGAGAGCCGCCGAGATGCCCGCCAGCGAGTAGCTCTGCGTCGTCTGCCGACCGCGCGCCGGAACCGCCTTCACGGTCATGTCCTTGCGGCCCTCGCGCATCGCCTTCACCAGCGCCTGCTGCTCTTCATTCGAGCTCATGAAGGCGCCGTCGCCGCGTACGAACAGCGTGAACTGCGCGTTGTCGACGTCGAGCTCCACCTGACTGTCAGGCTTCAGGGCGAAGCCAGGCATGACGCTGACCTCGTTGACCACGCCGTCCTGCGGGCGGTTCGAGATGAAGAAGTACGCGCCGGCGGGCGGATTGGCCGATCTGCGTCGGCCTTTCTCGGGCGTGGCGAGCGCGTAGCAGACCTTGCCGCCCTTCACAGGCGCCGCGTAGGCGTTCCAGTCCTTGAATTCGCCGAGCAGGGTCGGTTGAACGCCGGCTGGCGCCCCCTGAGCCAGGGCGCCGCCGCCGCCGCAGACGGCCAGGCCAGCGGCGAGCAGGAGAGCAGGGCGGAGGCGGTCTGTCATGGCGTCGCTTTCGTTTCAGGCGCCCGGCGCGCTGGGCCGCCGGGGCATCGAAGAGTGGGCGCGCTGCGAAGGCGCATTCGGCGCTGAAGGCCCCATGTCGCGCATGAGATTACGTCAAAAAGTTTAGAAAATTCGACCATGCGGCGCAGGTTAGCCTCGGCGAAAAGGTCGTGCTTTAGTGCGCGCTCCGCGGAGCGTCCAACGCTGGAGGACGGTTTCGCGAAGCCGTAATGGGCGGTCCGCTTCTCCGAGATAGGGCGCGACGCGACGCCGGCTGTGGCGGGAGGCCGACCGCCGCGGACGCCGCGATAGGGCCCCGCACGGATCGCGATGCCGGAGACGCTGCTGCCCGCGCCGGAAGCCTGAACTCGGCGGCCTTCCCGCCGCCTGTCTGAAGGATCGCCCGTGAAAGCCGTCGTCTGCGTCGAACTCGGTCCGCCTGAGCGTCTTCAACTCGTCGACCTGCCGGACCCGGAGCCCGGACCGGACGAGGTGGTGATCGACGTCGCCTACGCGGCGCTGAATTTCTTCGACACCCTGATCATCCAGGGCAAGTACCAGACGAAGCCGGCGCTGCCCTTCTCGCCGGGAGGCGAGGTTTCGGGCTGGGTCTCCGCGGTCGGCTCCAGGGTCGAGGGGCTTGTCGTCGGAGATCGCGTCGCCGGCTACCTCGGCTATGGCGGCTGCCGCGAGAAGGTCGTCGCGCGTGCCGAGGCGCTGACGTTGGTGCCGGAGGAGCTCGATCTCGACCGAGCCGCCGGGCTCATCATCGCCTATGGAACGACGCTGCATGCGCTTGCGGATCGCGGCGAACTCCGGCGGGGCGAGACGTTGGCGGTTCTGGGCGCGAGCGGCGGCGTCGGGCTCGCCGCGGTCGAGATCGGCAAGCTCCTCGGCGCCCGCGTCATCGCATGCGCCTCGTCTGCCGACAGGCTGGCTTTCGCGCGTGAGCGCGGCGCCGACGAGATCATCGATTATTCGTCCGAGGACCTGAAGGCGCGGCTGAAGGAACTGACCGGCGGCGCGGGAGCGGACGTCGTCTACGACCCGGTCGGCGGCGCGTTCACCGAGCAGGCGGTTCGCGCGCTTGCCTGGCGGGGACGTCTGCTGGTGATCGGATTCGCAGCCGGCGACATACCTCGACTGCCGCTCAACCTGCCGATGCTGAAGGGCGCCGATATTCGCGGCGTATTCTGGAGCGAGCACGCGCGGCGGGAGCCGCAGGCGCACGCGGCCGAGCTCGCTCGGCTGTTCGACTGGGCGGTCGACGACCAGATCTCCGCCCATGTCGACGTCGTGCTGCCGCTGGCCGAGACGCCCGAGGCGATAGCCCGCATCGCGAGGCGGGAGGCGCGAGGCAAGATCCTGGTCAGGCCGTGAGGAGCTACCGGCCGAGCGCGGCGTCGATGAGCTTCACCCCCTCGGCGCTCGCCCACTCGGCAGGGCCCGGCAGATAGGCGATCTCGCAACCGGAACGGTCGAGGATCAGCGTCGTGGGCAGGCCGCTGCCGCGCCCGACGGATTTCATCGTCTGCAGCATCTTGCCCGAGGGGTCGGCGTAGAGCGGCAGGTTCTGCGCGCCGATCTCCTTGAGGAAGGCCTTGGGCTTGTCGACGGAGCCGAGGTCGAAAGACACCGGCACGACGGCGAAGTCCGCGCCGCCCTTCTGCTGTTCGAGCGCGTCCAGGGCCGGCATCTCGCGGCGGCAGGGCGCGCACCAGGTCGCCCAGAGGTTCAGCAGCACGATCTTGCCCCGGAAGCGGTCAAGGCCCACATCCGCGCCGGTCTCGTCCTTGAAGGACACCGCGGGCAACGGGCGCGGGGCCGAGGGCGTCACCACTCCCGCGAGTTCGCCGACCGCGGCGGCGCGGATCGCCGCCAGCGTCTCGGGGCGCGCTTCGCAGGCCGCGGCCTTGTCCCGGCCGCCGATCCCGTATAGGGCGAACGCGCCTGCTCCAAGAGCGAGAACGACCGCGACTGCGCCCCAGCGGGCGTAGGGGCGACGCGGGCGGGCCGGCGGTTCGGACATAGGCTTCAACCTCGATCGGCGCGGCGCCGGAGCCGGCCAGGAACGCGACAGACAATGAGCAACGCGATGTGGGGCGGCCGTTTCGCCGAGGGCCCGGATGCGGTCCTCGAGGCGATCAACGCGTCGATCGATTTCGACCGCCGTTTCTATGCCCAGGACATCCGCGGCTCAAAGGCTCACGTCGCCATGCTCGCCGCGACCGGCGTGGTCTCACAGGAGGACGCCGCCGCGATCGCCGAGGGTCTGGACCAGGTATTGGGCGAGATCGAGAGCGGCCGCTTCACCTTCTCGCGAGCCCTCGAAGACATCCATATGAACGTCGAGAGCCGGTTGGCCGAGATCGTCGGCCCGGTGGCCGGGCGGTTGCACACCGCGCGCTCCCGCAACGACCAGGTGGCGACCGACTTCCGCCTGTTCGTCCGCGACGCGCTCGACGCGCTCGGCGTATCTCTGCTGCGGCTGCAGCAGGCGCTGGTCGAGAAGGCGGAGAAGCACGCGGGCGACGTCATGCCGGGCTTCACCCATCTGCAGAGCGCGCAGCCGGTGACGTTCGGTCATCACCTGCTCGCCTATGTGGAGATGATCGGCCGCGACCGCGGCAGGCTTGCGGACGCCCGCAAGCGCCTCAACGAGTCGCCGCTCGGCTCCGCCGCGCTGGCCGGCACCTCGTTCCCGATCGATCGCGAGATGACCGCGAAGGCGCTCGGCTTCGACCGCCCGACCGCCAATTCGCTCGACGCCGTGGCCGACCGCGACTTCGCGCTGGAGACGCTGGCCGCGGCCTCGATCTGCGCCGGCCACCTGTCGCGCTTCGCGGAGGAGATCGTGCTGTGGTCGACGCCGCAGTTCGGCTTCATCCGACTGTCCGACCGGTTCTCCACCGGTTCGTCCATCATGCCGCAGAAGCGCAATCCTGATGCGGCCGAGCTCGTGCGCGGCAAGTCAGGCCGCGTGGTCGGCGCGCTGGTCGGGCTGCTCACCGTCATGAAGGGGCTGCCGCTCGCCTATTCGAAGGACATGCAGGAGGACAAGGAGGGCCTGTTCGACGCGCTCGACACGCTCGACCTGTGCATCGCGGCGACCGCCGGCATGGTGACGGACATGACGCCCGACGTGGCCGCCATGCGGCGCGCCGCGGGCGCAGGCTACGCCACCGCGACCGACCTGGCGGACTGGCTGGTGCGGGCGCTCGGCATGCCGTTCCGCGAGGCGCATCACGTCACCGGCCGGGTCGTCGCGGCCGCGGCCGAACGCAAGGTCGCCCTGGAGAAGCTGCCGCTCGAGGTCATGCAGGAGATCGAGCCGCGGATCACCGAGGAGGTGTTCGGCGTCCTCGGGGTCAGGAATTCGGTGCGCAGCCGCACCAGCTATGGCGGCACCGCGCCGGCGAATGTCCGCCGCCAGGCGGCGCGCTGGCGCCGCACGCTTGCGAAACAGCTCTCCGGGCTGGAAAAGAAGGCGTAGCGTTCGCGCGCTGAAGACCGCGCGAAGCGCGTTAGGGGGAAGCCTTGCCGAGCCGCACCATAGCTGTCGCCGCCGCGCTGGCCGCCGCGCTGGCGCTTTCCGCCTGCGGCAAGAAGGGCGATCCGGAGTTTCCGCCCGGAACGCAGTTCGAGACCGTCCCGAACGCGCAGGGGAAACTCGAGAAGCGCCCGAAGAAGCCGCAGCGGCCTTTCGCCCTCGACGGCCTGCTGAACTGATCGCCGGACGGCCGACCGAATGCATCATTTCGACTATCAGGACGGCGCGCTCAGCGCCGAAGGCGTGCCGCTCGCGCGTATCGCGGAAGAAGCCGGCACGCCGACCTATGTCTATTCGACCGCGACGCTGACCCGGCACGTCCGGGTTTTCGACGAGGCGTTCGCGGGGGTCGACCACCTCGTCTGCTACGCCGTGAAGGCGAACTCCAACCAGGCGGTGCTGACCACCATCGCGCGCCTCGGGGCCGGCATGGACGTCGTCTCGGGCGGCGAACTCACCCGGGCCCTTCGGGCTGGCGCGCCGGCCGACCGGATCACCTTCTCGGGCGTGGGGAAGACGGCCGAGGAACTCGCGGCCGCGCTCGACGCCGGCATCCTTTGCTTCAATGTCGAGAGCGAGCCCGAACTGCGGCTGCTGTCGCAGATTGCGGAGCAGAAGGGCGTCCGGGCTCCCGTGGCCCTGCGCGTGAATCCGGACGTCGACGCCAAGAGCCACGCCAAGATTTCCACGGGGTCGGCCGAGACCAAGTTCGGCGTTCCGATCGACGTCGCCCGCAGGGTCTACGCCGAGGCGGCCGCGATGCGGGGCGTGACGGTCGCAGGCGTCGATATGCATATCGGCAGCCAGATCACCGACCTCGAGCCGTTCGAGAAGGCGATCGCGCGGCTCGTCGCCTTCGTCGGAGAACTCCGGGCCGACGGTCACGCGATCCATCACGTGGATGTGGGCGGGGGCCTGGGCATTCCTTATCGCCTCAGCAACGAGCCGCCGCCGCTGCCGGCGGCCTATGCGGAGATGGTGAAGCGGCTTACGGCCGGGATCGACGCCAAGCTCATCTTCGAGCCGGGCCGGCTGATCGTCGGCAATGCGGGGATCCTGCTCACGCGCGTGATCTACGTGAAGCAGGGCGCGCAGAAGACCTTCGTGATCGTCGACGCCGGCATGAACGACCTGATCCGGCCGACGCTCTACGAAGCCCATCATGAGATCTGGCCGGTCTCCGAGCCTGCTCCCAACGCCCCGCGGGCGCGCGTGGACGTTGTGGGGCCGGTTTGCGAGACGGGCGACTATCTCGCGCTCGACCGCGAGATGCCGCTGCCGAAGCCGGGCGATCTGCTGGCGGTGATGACGGCGGGCGCCTACGGTGCCGTCCAGGCGTCGACCTACAATTCGCGCCCTCTCGTGGCGGAGACGCTCGTCAACGGGGCGAATTACGCGCTGATCCGGCCGCGCCCGTCGGTCGAGGATCTGATCGCGCTCGACAGCGTCCCCGACTGGCTCGCCTGACCGGCGCGGCCCCGCGCGGGCGCCAGTGGTGGCCGCCGGACGGTCCGTGTTAAAGTCTCCCTAGGGGGCGTTCTCGGCGGGGGTCGGAGACCGGCGATTGGCGATCGAAGAGCGCGGCGCGCCGCGTGAATCCAGGCTGGAGGCGCTCATCTGGCGAGCGCGCTTCGCTCTGTTCTGGGAGAGCGCCTGGCCCTGGCTCGCCGCCGCCCTGGCGGTCGTCGTCCTGTTTCTCACCGTGTCATGGCTCGGACTGTGGGACGCGCCCGGCAACCCTTACGCGGAGATCGACCGTCAGCTCGCCCGGCTACGGGCCGGCGGAACGCCTGTCTT